>JBMFPD010000201.1:0-6111 GCA_049969295.1 Anaerolineae bacterium
GAGGGAAGGGGGTAGGGGGATGGGAGAGGTCGGTCTTCCCGCGTCCCCGATTCACCAACACAAGATGCAACCGCAACGCTGACGCGCGCTCTTGAACTCCTTGCCGGAATCTGTTACAATTTCAGCAGCGGAGCTCGCTTGTCGCGCCCGCATCCCCCAGGAGGTCTTCCGATGTTCGCCAACCGCTACGCGCTCATCACCGGCGGATCCAGCGGCATGGGCAAGGCCCTTGCCCACCTCTTGGTCCGCCGGGGTGCCCATGTGGGCATCGTGGCCCGCAACCCCGAACGTCTGGAGCAGGCTCGCCAGGAGATCGCGGCCGAGGCTGCCCCAGGGCAGGTAGTGGAGGCATTTCAGGCCGACGTGCGCGACTTCGGCGCCGCGCAAGCCGTGGTGGAGGCGGTGGAGGGGCGGGGACAGCCCATAGACTTCCTCTTCAACGTGGCCGGGTACGCCCGGCCAGGCTACTTCCACGAACTGCCCCTGGACGTCTTCCACGACCAGATGGGGACGAACTACTTCGGGACGGTCCACACCACCTACGCCGTCGTCCCCCACATGATGGCTCGGCGCCGCGGCCACATTGTCAACTTCTCGTCCATGGGCGGGCTGGTGGCCGTTTTCGGCTACACGGCCTATTGTCCCTCCAAGTTCGCTGTCCGCGGCTTCTCCGAAGCACTCCGCAGCGAACTGAAGCCTTACGGCATTCAGGTCTCTGTGGTCTACCCGCCCGATACCGACACGCCTGGCTTCGCCGTGGAGAACCAGACCAAGCCTTTTGAAACCCGGTACATCAGCGGGGCTGGAGGGCTGATGAAGCCGGAAGAGGTCGCAGAAGCCGTGCTGCGGGGGGTGGAGCGAGGACGCCTCATGATCATCCCCAGCCTGGAGAGCCGTCTCCTCTACATCGGGACGAACCTCCTGGGGGCGGCAACCCACCTGGTCATGGACATCCTCGTGCGACGCGCCCAGGCGGCCAAGGCGCGCTCCGGGGCCCCGGGTGGGTCGTGAGGCCTCTCACCCCATGAGCGGGACCGTGGCCCGGCGCACGCCCGCGTTCCTGGGGCGTGTGGATGGAGGTCTCCTGGCTGTCCTCGCTTTCAGCCTGCCAGCAGTGGCCCCTCTGCTGCGTCCCGGGTACTTCGTTTCTCACGACGGGCTCCTGCACTTCTACCGCTTCCTGGGCCTGGACCGGGCGGTCCAGGCCGGCGCGTTCCTGCCGCGCTGGTTCCCCGATTTCGCCTTCGGCTACGGCCAGCCGGTGCTGAACTTCTACGGACCCCTGGCGTACTACTTCGGGCAGGTGTTCCGCCCGTTGGGCCTCGGGCTTGTGGGGGCGGCCAAGGGGGCGTATGCCCTCGGCGCAGTGACGGCGGGCCTGGGGATGTACCTGTGGGCCAGACGGGCCTTCGGTGGCCGGCAGGTGCCCGCGGCAGCCGCGGCCCTGGCGTACGTCTACGCGCCTTACCACCTCGCCGACCTCTACGTGCGCGGCGCGCTGGCCGAACTCTGGGCCATGGCCTGGGTGCCCTGGTGCCTCTGGTCGCTGACCGGCCTCCTCCTGGACCGGGAGCCAGTCTACCTTGTGGTCAGCGTGGGGACTCTGGCCGCCCTGGTCCTCACCCACAGCCTCTCCCTCCTCGTCTTCGGCCCTGTGCTCCTCGCCTACGGGCTGCTCCTCTCGCGCCAGGGGGGAAGACGGTCCCTCCTCTGGGGCCTGAGCACTGCGGCTCTGGCCCTCACCCTGAGCGCTTTCTACTGGCTGCCGGCCCTGGTGGAAAGCCGTTTCGTAGGTCTGGGGGGTGGGGGATCCGCGGGGTACCGGGAGCACCTAGCACCGCTCTGGAGCGTGGTCTCGCCTTCGTTCCCCTACCGGTACTTCCCGGAACAGCCCACCGTGGCCGAGCACCCCGTGGGTCTGGTACAGGCCGCAGTGGCAGCCTTGGGAGCCCTGGTGTGTTGCCTGCGGCGGCCTCGTGCTCTGGGGCCTCTCTTCCGTCCGACCCTGGCCCTCACGGCCCTGGCGGCCTTCGGGGGGGCCTTCATGGCCACCACCGCCTCGCTTCCGGTGTGGAGGGCGTGCGAGCCCGTGCTCAGCCTCCTGCAGTACCCCTGGCGGTTCCAGGCCCTCACCGCCCTGGGGACGGCGTTCCTGGCCGGCGCGCTGGCCCTCCTCCTGGACCCCAACCTGCGGACTGCAGGCCCTGCTGCGGGCCGGGGGCGCGCTCTTGCAGGGTGGGGTGGCGCTGGCACCCTCGTGGCGCTGCTGGCCGTGGAATCCCTGGGGGCGCTGCCCTATGAGCCCCTGGCCCTGCGCGACGGGGAGGCGACCTTCCAGCGCATGTGGGCCGAGGAGCGGGCAGTGGGCCAGATCGGCACGACCTGGACCGGGGAATACCTGCCTGTGTGGGTGCGGGAGCAGCGGTGGGCCATCGGCCGCTCGTGGCGGGAAGCCGATGGCCCGGACCTGGCGGAGGCCAACGCCCTGCGCCCCCCCGACGTGGTGGACCTCCTGGCTGTGGACCACTTCGGCCTGCGCCTGCGGGTGCGGGCGAGCGGCCCCTCCACCCTTGTCTTGCACCAGTTCTACTACCCGGGGATGGTGGCCCTCGCGGAGGGCCGACGGCTCCCAGCCTACCCCTATGGAACACTGGGCCTGGCCGCCGTAGACCTCCCGCCAGGGGAGCACATCCTCTGGTTCGGGCTGCGGCCCACCCTGGCCCAGACTGCTGGCGGCTGGACCTCGGCCCTGGGGCTGGCTTTCTCCCTCTGGTTCCTCTGGAGGACGCGGAGGCGGCGTGCGCTGGCCGCCGCTGTTGCCCTCCTTCTCCTCTCCGGGGGTTTGCTCGTGATCCGCCGCTGGACTGCGCCGGAGGAACCCCATCTTGCTGCGGTGCAGGCCGAGTTTGAAGGCCGTGCAGCCCTTCTGGCCTGTTCGGTCCCTGTGAAGGGTTTCCGGCCAGGGGAGACGGTGGAGATCACCCTCTACTGGCTCGCCCGGCAGGGTTTCTCGGAGGACCTGGTGACCTTCGTCCACCTGGCGCGGGAGGACAGCCCGTCCCCCCTGGCCCAGACGGACCAGCAGCCGGACGGAGGGTTCACCCCCACCACGCGGTGGGTTGCCGGCGAGGTCATCCCTGACCACCACCGCCTGTCCCTGCCCGAAGGGCTGCCCCCAGGGCGGTACGCCCTCTACGCTGGCCTTTACGAGTGGGAGCCCTTCCGCAACCTGGAGGTCACCTCCGCACAAGGGCCCGTGTCCTTCGGCCGGGTGCTCCTGGGATCCATGGAGGTGGCAGCACCATGACCTGTAAGGGGGTGTGGACAGGCCGCCTGGTCGGCGCCCTCGTCCTCGCCCTGCTCGGCCTCCTGCCCTGGGGCAGCCTGGCCCCCGAAGTCTGGCTCAGGGCTGGCGACCGCTTCCTGGGGCAACAGGCCTTCGGCCGGGCGGAGGAGGCCTACCTCAGCGCCCGGGCTGCAGGCGCGCCAGGGCCAGATCTGCGCCTCCGGGCCGGGCTCCTCGCCTTGGCGTGCGGCAGGGACGACCTGGCTGAGGCCGCCTTGCGGGAGGCCGCGGGGGACCGCACGCTCCAGGAAGCCTGGGCCACCCTGGGCGACCTCTCGGCGCGCCGCGGCGACCTGAGCGCAGCCGTCTCCTGGTGGCAGATCGCCCTGTCAAGGGGCCAGAAGGCCAACCTCCTGCACCGCATCGGCTGGGCGGAATTGCAGCGGGGCCGTTTTCGGGAAGCAGGGTGGGCGCTTGAGGCTACCTGGACGGCCGGCGATCAGACCTGCCCCGTGACCTTCGGCCTGGCAGCCCTCGCGGCCCACGAAGCGCCTTCGGAAGGGCTCCGGTGGCTGCGGGAGCCCTGCCAGGAGGCACCCTGGGGCGACCTCTGGACCTGGTGGCCAGCCCTCGCCCCCGACGCCCTGGACCCGAGGAGGCTTGAGGAGGCCCTGGGGCAAGCCATGGAGGACGAGGACCCGGTCCAGCGGGCAGCACGCCTGGGACAGACCTTCACGTCCCTGGGGCTTCCCTCCCTGGCAGAGCGGGAGTGGCTCACGGTCCTTGCCCAGCGGCCGGACTGGGGTGTGGCCTGGGCGTACCTGGGGCACGCCCGCGCCCGCCTGGGCAAGCCGGCCCTGGAGGACCTGGAACGCGCCGTGGCCCTGGACCCTCAGTCCGAGGAGACCTGGTACTTTCTGGGGCGGTGGTGGGCGGCGAACGGCGTTCCTCAGGTCGCGGCCGAGGCCTTCCGCAAGGGGCTGGAAGTCCACCCCGATAGCCTGGCCTTGACGCTGGAACTCGCCTATGCCCTTGCTGCTGCCCGGGACTACGCAGGGGCGGAAGCCCTCTTTGCCCGGGCCCAGGACCTGGCGGAGGAAGACGCGGGGCCGTTCCTGGCGGCGGCCCGTTTCTACCTGGAGCACCTGCTCCAGGTGCAGGAGCGGGGCCTGCCGGCTGCCGAGCAGGCGGTGAGCCTTGCTCCGGAGAGCGCTGAAGCCCACGAACTCGTGGGATGGGGGGCGTGGCTCGCAGGGGATGCTGCCCGCGCCGAGGAGGAACTGGCCCTGGCCCTGGAGTTGGACCCGCACCTTGCGGCCGCCTGGTACCACCGGGCGGCTGTGTGGGCTTCCCAGGGACGCGCCATGGCCGCCCGGGAGGCGTACATGCAGGCCGTGGTCCTGGACCCTTCGGGGTTCTACGGTGCCCGGGCGGCCAAGGCGCTGAGGGAGATGCAGGCGTGTTCAGGGCCCCTTGAGGGCCGTTGACCTCTCCGACGCAGACGGCTCGGCGGAGAGGCGGGTCTGTTCCTCCTCCAGGGGATTGGGCGCGGGGGAGTCCGTCCCCGGTGTCTCCTCCCTTGCCCGGAGCCACCGCATGTAACAGCGGGCACACATCCCGCGGGCGTGGTGGGGGCGCTCCGTGGTTCCGCA
Organism: Anaerolineae bacterium; assembly: GCA_049969295.1. Lineage (GTDB taxonomy): Bacteria > Chloroflexota > Anaerolineae > DTPP01 > DTPP01 > DAOTYM01. The sequence continues at coordinate 4,939 of JBMFPD010000201.1, forward strand.
GACGCGACAGGCTCCGGACGCCCGCGACCAGGCCCCCTTGTTCCTGGCCCCGGCCGTGACGTACCCCGTCAGCGGGGGGAGCAGCCGGAGCATGCGCAGCCGGAGGTAACACACGTCGCACAGGCCGCGGCCCCGGTGGGGCATCTCCTGGGTGCCACAGGCCCTGCAGCGGTCCCAGTAGGGCGACCAGCGCTGGGCTCTCCCCTGCGGGCCGGGGACGCCCTCTTCTTCCAGCCGTTCCCGGCGGGTGCGAAGTTCCGTCTCCAGGGTCATGGAAAGACCTCTCTCCTCACGTCAACTCAGGGCAGCGTGCGCTGCCGGAGGGCGCGCGCCCCGGCCAGGAGGGCCAGAAGCACCCCCGCCACCCCTGTGGATTCCAGCACGCCCAGGCCCGTCTGGGGGACCTGTGCCTCCTGGGTCACAGGTGGCCCGGCCTCTGGGGTGGGCGTCGCCAGGGAGGGCGTGGGGAGCGGAGTCTGCTCCAGGGCTTCCTGGGCGGCCCCGGCCGTGGCCTGCACGACCGGCGTGTTGGTAGGGCGCGGGGTTGGGGTGGGCGATGGCACAGCCGTCGGCAGGGGGGCCCACACGGTGGGCGCGGCCTGCTCGGCCAGGCTTTTGGCCTGCACTTCAGGGGCCCGGCGCGCGCCCCGCCCCAGGAGGAGGTACCCCCCGACGCCCACGAGCCCGGCGACCAGGACCACCACCAGGGCCAGGGCGATGAGGGGGAACAGGCGGTCGGGGCTGAATCTGTGCGTCCTCGGCGAGTTCTCCAACATGGTGTGACCTCCTTCCCAGGCGTTACCGGCTGCAGACCACCTTCAGGATCCGCCCTTCGTCGTCTGTCACCACCTGCACAATGCGCGTGGAGGAGGTGCCGTCGTCCAGACGGACCCGCTTGCGGAAGGTGAGGGTGTGCAGACACCGGTCCCCTTCGGCAGCCTTTCCGCCCTTGGGCACCAGCCGGCGGGTGGAGAGCCGGGGTTCCACTGCCTCCAGGTCCGGGAACTTCCGCCAGATCTCCTGCTTCACGCGGGAAAGCCATTCGGGCTTGCGGTTGGCCATGTCCTCGCCTCCGTCGCGGTTGCATCTTGTGTTGGTGAGTCGGGGACGCGGGAAGACCAACCTCTCCCATCCCCCCACCCCCCTTCCCTCCCCGATGCGGGGAGGGAAGGG
>JBMFPD010000202.1:0-6106 GCA_049969295.1 Anaerolineae bacterium
GGGCAGGATGATGCCGCTGGGCGTCTTCTCCTCCTGCTCCACCGGCTCCACCACCACACGGTCTCCCAGAGGACGGACTCGCACAGCCATTGCAGAACCTCCTCTCTAGTCTGGATTGGGTTCAGGTGTTTGGGATTGAACTGGCCCTCAGGCCAGAGAACGGGCCATGTGGAAAGCAAAGGGCCCCAGGGGGCAAGGGGGGATGCTCCCCGCCCCCCGGGACCCGGGAGATCACTTCTTAGCGCGCACCTTGATCGTCTTGGGCTTGACCTCTTCGGCCTTGGGAATGGTCACCGTCAGGAGGCCGTTCTCAAAGGTTGCCTCAATCTTGTCGGCATCCACGGGCACGTTGATGACGAGGCTCCGCGAGAAAGGCCCATACCACCGCTCCTGCAGGACGTAGTCCACGTTCTCCACAGGAGCCTTCACCTCGCCCTTGATGGTCAGGGTGTCCCCCTCCAGGGTGATGTCCACCTCCTCCGGGTTCACCCCGGGCATGGGGGCCTGGACCACGATCTCGTCCTCGGTGGTGTAGACATCCACGGGCAGCCTTCTGGGGCTGCGGTCCTCACGCTCCCATCGCCGCCTGGCAGGGACGAAACTCTCTTCCAGAAGGCGGTCCATCATGTCCCGCACGGTGATCAGTTCCCGCATCGGTTCCCACAGCGACATGGTCATGGCAATCCCTCCTTTCGCAGCGCGCGGCCGCCTGGACCAGAGCCCCTGGCCTGCGGGGCCGAAGCAGCTCTGGGCGGGCCACGGACAGGGCTCCCAGGCCAGAAGGTCTGGGAGCCCCAGTGGGTTCCGCACCCCGGCGGATCACTCTTTCTTCTTGATCTTGATGGACTTCGGCTTCACTTCCTCGGCCTTGGGCAGGACGAGGTGCAGGACGCCGTTCTCAAACTCCGCCGTTGCCTTGTCCACATTCACGCTGGTGGGCAGGGGCAACTGGCGGCAGAAGGCCCCGTAGCGGCGCTCCTGGCGGATGTAATTCTCCCGCTTGACCTCCTCTTCCTGCTTGACCTCGCCGCGGATGGTCAACACATCGCCGCTCACGCTGATGTCCAGGTCCTCGGGCTTGACGCCCGGCACAGCGGCCTTGACCACAACAGCGTCGTCGGTCTCGTACATATCCACGGCGATGGCCTCGGTGAAGAAGGGGGCCAGCAGGCTGCGCGGTCGCACGATGCTCTCCTCAAAGAGGCGGTCCATGGCCTCCCGAAGGGACATCAGTTCGCCGAACGGCTCCCAGCGGACGATGTCTGCCATCGTGCTTCACCTCCTTTCGTCGGATGGTGATCGGGCTTCCGCACCCTGAGAGGGAGTGTGCTTTCCAAATCCGCCTCCATTGTAGGGAGGTCGTGTTGGAATTGCGTTGGAGCAGTGTTTGAGTTTTGTCAGAAAACGCGGCGGATGGAGGGCAAAGAAGGGGGAAAAGGCTCTGGCTTCCCCCGGGTGGGGGGCGGCAACCGTTCCAGGGGGAGGGCCGGTTTACGGGGCCTCGTCGTCCGCTTCGGAGGCCAGGTCCTCGGGCGGGAGTTCCTCCAGGAGGGCGCGGGCTTCCTCCGCCAGGTGGGCAGGGACGAGGACCCGCACCTCGCCCAGGCCGTCCACCGTCAGGGCGAAGACCGTGCTGCCGCTGTCGTAGGCGAGCACGGCTGGGATGCCCGCTGCCTCCAGTTTGGCCCGGACCACCTCCGCGCCCAACTGTCCTGCGCTCCTGTAGACGACCACGGGGTCCCGCTCTTCGTCCATTGTCCTTCCCCCCTTTCTCGCGGCCTCACCCTCGCCCCCAGAAGGTTCCCGAAAGCATGTGGAGGCGTCTCCGACAGGGCAGGCCCCCTGTGCCTGCCCCTCCCAGGCCATCAACGAATGGCCAACGGATAAACGAATAGGGTGCTGCGGGGCCCATTCGTTTATTCGTTCCCCCCATTCGTTGACGGCCCCGGCAAAGCACAGGGGAGGGCAGCGGCCCCCCCGCTACCCTCCCCATGCTGCCAAGAACCGGTCCGGCCGGAGCAGGAGCCGGTCACGATTCCCCGCACAGCCAGAGCAGCCGCTCCCACTCCTCGTCCACCTGCTTCTGGAGTTCGTCAATGAGGTGGCGGTTCTCCGGGCGGAAGAGGTGGCGGAACCGCCCCTGGGTTTCCAGCCAGGCCTCCACCGGCAGTTTCTCCTTGGGCCGGTAGGTGAGCCGGTACTTGCCGTTCTCCACCTCGTACAGGGGCCAGTAGCAGGTGTCCACGGCGAGCTGCATGATCTCAATGGTCTTGTCCGTCTCGTGGCGCCAGCCCCGGTTGCACGAGGAAAGGACGTTCAGGAAGGCCGGGCCGTCCACGCTGGCCCCCTTGCGGGCCTTCTGCATCAGGTCCCGCCACTGGCTGGGCGAGGCCTGGGCTGCGTAGGGGATGTGGTGGGCCACGGCGATGGCGGTGAGGTCCTTGCGCCGCTGCTGCTTGCCAGGGATGACCTTGCCGGCCGGCGAGGTGGTGGTGTGGGCCCCTAAAGGCGTGGCGCTGGACCGCTGGATGCCGGTGTTCATGTAGGCCTCGTTGTTGTAGCAGACGTACATCATCCGGTGCCCCCGCTCCAGCGCGCCAGAGAGGGCCTGGAGGCCAATGTCGTAGGTGCCCCCGTCGCCGCCGAAGGCGATGATGCGGATGTCCCGGTCCTCTATCTTGCCCCGGCGGACCAGGGCCCGCAGCGCCGCTTCCACCCCTGCCGCAGTGGAGGCGGCGTTCTCAAAGGCGCTGTGGATCCAGGGCACACGCCAGGAGGTGTAGGGGAAGATGGTCGTGGCCACCTCCAGACAGCCGGTGGCGTTGGCGACGACCACTGGCTCGTCAATGGCCAGGAGGATCTGGCGCACGATGATGGGCGCGGCGCACCCGGCACAGAGCCGGTGCCCTGGCGCCAGGCGGTCTTCTTTGTGCGAAAGGGCTTTCGGGGTCAGTTTGGTCGGTGTGGTCATGGGAAACTCCTCTATTCACGCACGCCCAGGTAAGTGACCAGGCGCTCCACCTTCCCGGTGTCCCGGATGCGCAGGAGGTCCCGGAAGACCCGCTCAATCTCCCGCGGGAGGATGTCGCGGCCGCCGAGGCCGAAGATGTAGTCCACGATGGGCATGCTCCCGCCGTAGATCCGGGTGGCCGCACACAGTTCCAGGAAGAGGGGGCCGGCGTTGTCCATGCTTCCGAAGGAAATGGAGCGGTCCATCACCCCCACCACCTGCACGTGGGCCAGGGCCTCGGCCAGTTCCCTGGCCGGGAAAGGCCGGAAGACCCGCGGCTTGAGGAGGCCGACCTTCAGGCCCTGGGCCCGCAGGCGGTCCACCACCACGCGGGTGGTCCCGGCGGTGGAGGAGAGGACCACGATGGCCACCTCCGCATCGTCCAGCCTGTAGGTCTCAAAGAGGCCGTAGCGGCGCCCGAAGCGGCGGCCGAACTCCTCGCCCACCTCCAGGATGACCCTGTTGACCTGCTCCATCGCGGCCACCTGCTGGCGCTTGTGCTCAAAGTAGTAATCGTAGAAATCCAGCGGGCCCACGGTGATGGGGTGGTCCACATCCAGCAGGGAGTACCTGGGCCGGTACTCGCCGATGAAGTCCCGCACTTCCTGATCGTCCAGGAGCTCCACCCGCTCCATGCCGTGGCTGGTGATGAAGCCGTCGTGCATGAACATGACCGGCAGGAGGACGTCCGGGTGTTCGGCGATGCGCACGGCCTGGATGGCGTTGTCGTACGCCTCCTGGGGGTTCTCGCTGAACAGGTGGATCCAGCCGGCATCCCGAGCCCCCATGCTGTCGGAGTGGTCGCAGTGGATGTTGATGGGGGCCGAGAGGGCCCGGTTGACCACCAGCATGCAGATGGGCAGGCGGGTGGAGGCGGCCACATACAGGACTTCCCACATGAAGGCCAGGCCGGCTGAAGAGGTAGCGGTCATCACGCGGGCGCCGGCCGCTGCCGCGCCGATGCAGGCGCTCATGGCGCTGTGCTCGCTCTCCACGGTGACGAACTCGGTGTCCACCAGACCGTTGGCCACGAATTCGGCGAAGGTCTGCACCGTGGAGGTCTGCGGGGTGATGGGATAGGCCGCGACTACGTCCGGGTTGATCTGCCGCATGGCGTGAGCCACGGCGCTATTGCCATCCAGAGGCAAGATCTCTCTCATCGTTGGCTTCCTCCAGGATCAGCGAAAGGCAGGGGGCCAAGGGCATCCCTCCGCCCCTGTTACTCCTTCTTCTTCAGGAATTCCCCTTCCTCCACCATCTCAATGGCATCCTTGGGGCAGACGCTGGCGCAGATGCCGCAGCCCTTGCAGTGGTCCAGGTCAAAGCCGCGCATCTTCTCGTCTTCCGTGAGGATGGAGGAGTCCGGGCAGCAGATCCAGCAGATGAGGCAGTGGATGCACTTTTCGGGGTCCAGCACGGGCCGAAAGGCGCGCCAACCGCCGGTCTTGTACTCCACCGAGTTGCCTGCTTCCAGGATCAGGCCCCCGATGGGGATATCTTTCCAGCCAGTCCCTCTGGGCATTGCGATGACCTCCTGCGGTTACCCTTGCTGCACTTCCTTGGCGGCGCGCAGGATGGCGCGCACGTTGGCTTCCACGATCTCCGGCCGCATGTTCTTGCTGAAGTTGCGGCGCACCTCCTCCACCAGTTGCTCCGGCTGGAAGAGGTCCAGGGCCACAGCCAGCGCCCCCAGCATGGGGGTGTTGGTGATCTCCCGTCCCAGTTCTTCAATGGCGATGTGGCTGGCGTCCACGGTGAACACCTTGCCCGTCCGCCAGTTCAGTTGCTCGCGGACCTCCTGGGGCGAGAGAGGGGTGTTCACGATGAGGATGCCGTCGGGCTTGAGCCCCTCGGTCACGTTCACCGTGCCCAGCAGAGTGGGATCCAGCACGAGGACCACGTTGGGCTCCTCAATCTGGCTGTGGATGTAGATGGGTTTGGGGCTGATACGGGTGAAGGCCCGGATGGGAGCGCCCTGCCGCTCCGGGCCGTAGTCGGGGAAGGCCTGCACGTACTGGCCCAGGCCCAGGGCGGTCTCGGCGAGGAGCTTGCCTGCGGTGACCACCCCCTGGCCCCCCCGCCCATGCCAGCGGATCTCAATCAATTCTTCCATGACATCCTCCTTGATGGAAAAGGCTTCAGGCCCGGCCGCGCCGGCGTTCTGGCGCGGCCTCCAGGCCCATAAAAGGGGCCAGGTCGCCCAGGTCAGGTGCGACCCCTGGCCCCGTCATCCGGCGCAAATTCAGAGGACCCCGGCGCAAGGCCGGAGGCCTGGGCGATGCGGACCGGTGCACACGTCCCGCGCGGGACACCCCTGCCCCCCACCCTCAGGCAGCCAGGGAGCAGAGGCAGCCTTTGTTCAAAATCGCGCTATTCTAGCAGAAGGGTGGGGCGTTGTCAAAGGCTGGGGCGGGTCCGGAACCCAACGGGCAAGGCGCTGGTGGAGCGGGCGGCCCAGGGCCTGGTCACCAACGCGTGGGCGGAGGGGTGAGGTTCCTGCGAGCCAGGCGCTCCACCTCCTGCTGGCAAGCGATGCACAGGACGGCCTCGGGCCGGGCCTCCAACCGCTCCGGATCAATGGGCTGGCGGCACCGTTCGCAGATGCCGTAGACCCCCGCTTCTATCGCTTTCAGGGCCCGCTCCACGGCTTCCAAGCGCCGTTCCTGAGCGGCGATCAGGGCAGCCACCTTCTCTCGCTCAAAGAGGTCAGGGTCGCCTTCCTCCGCGTCTACGTCCACCTCGCCCTGCATGAACTCCTGCAGCCGCCGCAGTTCCGCCTCCGCCTCGCGCCGTTGCGTTTCTAACTTTTCCCTCACCCGGGCGATAAATTCCTCCGAGAGCGTCATCCTCGCGCCTCCGTCGGCGGGCTTCCCCCTGCCAAGCGGCTCCAAAGCCCACCATCCTTGAAAGGGGGATATACCACAGAATCGGCTTCAGGTCAAATGGGGTCCGCAATTTTCGGGTGAGGATGTGGGCAGCTTTCTTACCTGGTGCTGCACCACATTGGTTGTTGACATTCTGAGCAAAGCGACGGGGAGGTGAGGGCGCACGGCCCTGCGCCCTCACAGGGCGGCAGGGCTGCTTACGGGCGCTGCA
>JBMFPD010000203.1:0-5985 GCA_049969295.1 Anaerolineae bacterium
CAGGCCGCGGTCAAAGGTCCAGGTGGGCCGCCAGGGGACCACCCACCAGGCGAGGATCACCCGCAGCACCGCCTCGGCGATGCGCCCCACCACCAGGCTCCATACGCCCAGCCCGCTGAGGGCGAGGCTCACCGCCACCAGCCCGTACCCGAAGGCCGGCAGGAGGTCCGGCACCAGCCGCCGTCGGAAGTCCAGTTCCCGAGCCAGGAGGACGAGGGGCACCTGCCCCAGGGAGTTGATGACCATGACCACCGAAAGCACCCGCAGCACCGAGGGGACCTGGGGGTTGCGGAAGAAGGTCCCCACCACCGGCGCGCCGGCGAAGGCCACGGCATAGAGGGCAAGGGCCGTCGCGATCGCGGTGAAGAGGGTCACATCCGCGGCTTCCTGCACCCGGTCCTTGCGGTAGATGAGGGCCGCGCTGAACCCCATCTCCCCGAAGAGGTACAACGCATCCATGGTGAGGGTGCACAGGTGCACCAGACCGAAATACTCCGGCACCAGGATGCGGGCCAGGACCACCTGGATGATGAAGCCGATGGCCCGCGCCCCCAGCATGGAGACGCCCACCCAGAAGACGCTCTGGGTCACCTTCTGCCGCAGGTTCAAAGGGTCCCACCTCCTGCGGACGGAGCCCCCTCCTTGAGCCCCACCACGACGAAATCCCGCGCGAAGAGGGAGGGGAACCGGTGGGCGAGGTAGGTGTAGGCCCGGCGCACGGCCGGTCGCCGGAAGAAAGGCCCGTAGAACTCCCGCGCCCAGAGGCTGGCGCTCCCGTCCACCTCCACCACCCGCACGCCCCGCGCCTCCAGCAGCCGCCTGGCCTCCGCCACGGTGAAGAAGCGCAGGTGCAGGAAGTCCGTGGGCGAGTTCTTCACGTAGGGGAAGCGCCCCCGCAGGAGCCACAGGCGGCACTTCCAGTGGGCGATGTTGGGCAGGCAGAGGAGGAGCCTGCCCCCAGGCCGCAGCACCCGCACGCACTCGTCCAGGGAGTGTTCGTAGAAGAAACGGTGCTCCACCATAGAATTGGAGACCACCACGTCAAAGGCCCCGTCGGGGAAGGGCAGGGGCTCTACCTCGCTGTTGACATGCTCGGTGGGGATGCCCTTGGCCCGGGCCCGCTCCGCCGCCACGAGGGAGATCTCCGTCGCCTGCACGTGGGCTCCGCGGTCCCGCATCTTGGCCGCCAGGACCCCCGGGCCGCAGTCCACTTCCAGCACCCGTTCCCCTGGCCGCACCCGGCTGGCCAGCAGTTCCAGGCGCTCGTGGTCAAAGGTGTCGTCGGCCTGTCGCCAGTAGTCGTCGTAGAAGGCTACGAGGTCCATCCTCTTCCCCTGCCTGAGAGAACTCCTACCCCCACCGCCCCTTCAGCACCAGCGGCAGGTACCGGAGGCGGTGCCCCGGGTTGGAGGTTGCCGTGGGCGTGGCTGTGGGCGTCGGCGTATAGGTCACGGCGAGGCGCGCCCCGAAGTCCACCTGCAGCGTCCCCCCGGGCGGCAGCACCCCGACCCAGCCAGGGCTGGTGGTGGATACGAACCCATCCCGGTGGCTCACCAGCAGGCTGTACTCCCCAGGGGGCAGGTTGGCGAAGGCGTAGAGCCCGTCCATCTGGGTGCGGTGCGAGGAGACCGGCAGCCCGGCGTAGTTGAACAGGCTCACCAGGGAGCCCGCGAGGGGCGGCTCGCCCGTGTCCCAGGTCCCGTCGCCGTCCAGGTCCTCCCACACCTGCCCCCAGATGGTGCCGGGCTCCCCCGTGGCGGTGGGAGTGGGGGTGATGGTAGGCGTGGCCGTTTCCGTGGGCGTCGGCGTGACCGTCGGAGTGGGCGTCCACGTGGCGGTCGGGGTGAGGGTGGGCGTGGGCGTCGGCGTCCCGGTAGGGGTGGAGGTGGCCGTGGCTGTCGGCGTTGGGGTGGGTGTGTGCTGGGAGTAGACCACCATCAACCTGGGCCGGCGGCTCAGCCACCAATTCTGGGACGAGGCGATGCTGTACTCCAGGTTGGTGCCCCCCACCCCCCGCAGGAGGATGCCGAAGTTCGTCTCCGGGTGGGCCACCCACTGCTGCACCAGGTCCGTCACGTTGAAGGTCTTGAAGCCACCCACGGCGTCCAGGCTCACCGTGGCCACGGGCGTCGCCGCCCGGTCCACGCCAGGGGCCGAGGCCCCTGGCTGGCCCCAGGGCTGCCCGGCCGCCGCCTGGGTCCAGGTGGCCTGGCCCTCGCTCCAGGGCCTCACCAGGGGGTAGACCTCCACCGGGAGCGCCCGCTCCCCGCTGCGGCTCTCCAGCCACAGGCTGAGGGCCGCGGCCTTCACCGGCTTGTCGGGCGGGATGTTGCTTATGTCAAACCGAAGGAGGCCGTGGAAGACGTCGGGTCCACGCACCCGGATCACGGTGTCGCTGCCGTGCGTCGCCGAAGGCGTCCAGGAGTCCAGATAGGTATCGGTCGCTCCATTGTAGCCGTCCTGCCCCTGCTGGAACGTGACCACCACCGGCGGGTCGCCGCTGTCGGGCCCGATGGCCAGGTCGTGGCGGCCTGGCCCCACCGTGATGCGCAGGACCCCGCCCTCCGGATAGGCCGTGTAGACGGTGTAGAACCCCTGGTCCAGGTCTGAATCCTCCACCTGGTAGGGGACGTTCGGGTCCAGGCCTGCAGCGGCCAGATCAAAGCGCAGCACCACCGAGCGGCCGGCCTCGTCGTAGACGCTGGCGGTGATGCGCCTGGCCTGGGGGTCGCGGGCCGCGGACACGTTGGTCCAGTGGTTCCCCCCGTCCTGCCGCACCTCCAGCCAGTAGTAGCGCCTGGATTCGTCGGTGCGGATGACCATGTCCAGAGGCCGGTCGTTCAGGGTGAACTGCTCCAGGAAGCCCAGGACCCAGTCGGACCCTTCGGGGAAGGGGCTGGCATGGTCCCCGGGGAAAGTCCTCAGGGTCACGGAATCGGCCCCGTAGAGCGCGATGGCGTCCCGCAGGTTGTAGGCATGGCTGACAGGGACGGTGCTGTCCAGTTCGCCGTGGATGATGAGGGTGGGCACGTGCTTCAGGTTGGAAGCGAGGCTGACCGGCGAGCGCCGGTTGTAGCAGAAGGGCTGCTGTGCAGGCGTGCCGCCGCACTCCCGCTCTATGATCTCCTGGCGGGCCCGGTAGGTCTCGTTGTACCACTGCCGCAGGTTGCTCGGCCCCTTCTCCTCCACCAGGGCGGCGAAGAGGTGGGGGTTCTTGGCCGCGGTGACCGCCGCACACATCCCCCCCAGCGACTGGCCCACGATGTAGATGCGCTCGCGGTCCACGTTGTAGTGGGCCTGCATGTAGGCCACCGCGTCCACCAGGTCGTGCTGCGAGGCGAGCGACGCCAGGACGAACTGGCTGCTCACCAGGGGGCTGTCGGCGTGCATCTCCGGGGAGACGAGGAGCCAGTTGCGGGCGTTCGCGGCCACGGCGTAAGCATGGATGGCGTCAAAGGCCGTGCCTCCCCAGCCGTGGGCGTACACGAGGAGCGGGGTGGGCGTCGCCGGGTCGTAGCGGATGGGGATCTGTGCCAGGGCAGGCTGCTGCGTCCCATCCCACGAACTGGTGAAGGTGAAGGTGAAGATGTCCGTACCGCGCACGCCCGCTCCCCCGGCCACGATGCGGGCCGCCGTGCCCGTCCAGCCGTCGCTCCCGCTGCCGTTGGCCAGGCGGATGGTGTTGTACCCGTTCCGCAGGATGGCCGGGTCCAGGGTCCATTCGCGGATCACCCCTCCCTGGCAGAAGGACCCCCCGGTTGTAGGGACCTGCCCCACCAGGTAGCCGTTCACATAGACATTGTGGACGCCTGTGTCCACGTTGTTGGGCTGCATCTGGAGTTTGGCCCACTCCAGGGTGCCATCCCAGATGAGGACCACGCTGCCCTCGGCCTCAAAACCGGTGTCCACCGTGACGAACATGCAGCCCGTCTGGGTGGACGTCACCACCCCCTCCTGTGCCAGCGCGCTGCGCCCCGTCTCCGGGGCCACGTCCGCCCCCACGACCACAACGCCAGCCAGGAGCAGGACCAGTGCCCCGCCCAAGGCCACACCTATGCGGCTCCATGTACGCAGACGATGCATACGACAGTGCCCTCCGTCATTAGCGGTCAGCCGTCTGCCGTCCGCCGTCTGTGTCATTCGTGATCTCCAACCCGCGCCAGGTGGATGAGCGTGACCTCCGGCGGGGCCAGGAATCGCCCCGGGAAGCCGCTGCGCACGCCCAGCCCCCGGCTGGTGTAGAGGGTGGCCCGGCCCCACTCCCGCAACCCCGAGACGTACCCCCCGCCCAGGGTGTTCTGCTTATAGATGGCCCCCAGGAAAGGGAGCCGCACCTGCCCCCCGTGGGTGTGGCCGGCCAGCACGGCCCACAGGCCCAGGGCCTCGGCCTCCCGCACCTGGTCCGGGCCGTGGACCAGGCTCAGCACGGGCCCATCCCGGGGCATCCCCTCCACCGCCAGGCGCAAGCGCCCTTCGTTGTAGCCGAAATCCATCCACCGTTCCCCCGCCGGCTCCTCGCCCGGCCAGAGGAGCGTCCCATCCTCGGCGCGGACCTCCAGATCCCAGAAGCGGTGCTCCCCCTGCCCCACAGCCCAGAGGCCCACCGTCCCTTGTGTAAGACGTGTGGGCCCCGCATCCAGACACGCGGCCTGCCATTCCTGGGGCTCCGGCGTGCCCGCCTCCCAGACCCTGACCCGCACCCACGTCCCTTCGGGCCGCGTCTCCACCTGCAGGGCAAAGGCCCAGCCCACCCCCGGCCGGGCCTCCACGCCCGTGTCCAGGGTCCCTTCGGTGATGGAAGTGCCGTGGGGAGCGATGTGGAAGGTGGGCCGCTCCCGGTAGGCCCGCAGGCGGTAGTACCGGTCCCAGCCCTCCGGGAACTGGGAGTAGACCGTCACCCCCAGGCCCGACCGGTTGTCCGTGCGGGCCATTATACCGCGGAAGGTGTAGTTCTGCCACCCCATGGCCTGGCGTGTGGCGTAGTGGGTGTAGGAGTTGTACAGGGCCGGGCCGGCCATGGCCATGGGCCCCACTGACCCCTCGGACCAGGTGAACCGGCCGAACCACGACCTGGGAAAACTGGCGAACTCCGCCCCCACCAGGTACAGCGAACCCCCTTCCACGTCCAGGCGCGCCCACCGATCCACCAGGAAGCGGACCTGGCTGCGCCCTATCCGCTCCAGGTAGGCGTTGTTCTGGTCGGCGTAGCGGGCGATGTCGGTGTTGCCCCGCACCGCCCAGACCCCGTACCGCGCCGGCAAACTCTCCAGGAAGGCCAGCGCTGCATCCAGCCGCGCCAGGCGCTCAGAGGCGTCGGCCGTGGCCTCAACCAGGTCGCCGGTGACCACGATGAGGTCCGGCCGGAGGCTTCCCACCAGGTCCCGCGCCCGGGCCTCCCGCAGGCCGGGCCGGATCATGTGCAGGTCGGAGAGCTGCACCACCCGCAGCCCTTCCAGAGCGGGTGGCAGGCCCGGCACCGGCAGGCGCACCTCCTCCACCCGGATGGCCAGGGGCTCCACGGCGAAGGTGTAGAGGCCCCAGGCCGCGGCGAGGAAGCAGGCCAGGGCGAGGAGAACCTGCGGCCAGCGCCTCATGCCCGCCCCTGCCCCCGGTAGCGCAGGACTTTCGCCGGCACCCCCGCGGCCACGGCGTTGGGCGGGATGGAGCGGGTCACCACGGCCCCCGCCCCGATGACCGCCCCCCGGCCGATGCGCACCCCATCCAGGACCCGCACGCCGGCCCCCAGCCAGACGTCGTCCTCCACCACGATGTCCCCCTCGTGGCGGATGCCCTGCTCCCGGATGGGCCGGTCCGGGTCGTCAAAGCAGTGCTCATAGGGGCTGAAGGTGCACCCCGGCGCCACCTGCACGTTGGCCCCGATGCGCAAATTTCCCCCGAACCCCTTCAGGTTGCAGCCAGCCTGGATGTGGGTGTCGTCGCCGATGTAGACGCCAGCCCCGGCCCCCACTTCCACGATGCAGCCAC
>JBMFPD010000204.1:0-5951 GCA_049969295.1 Anaerolineae bacterium
GGGACGTAGATCTCCCACCGCTCGCGCAGGTAGGGGCGTTGGCGGATGAAGGCTCCTGCCTGGCGGGCCACGACACGCTCGGTGTCCTCCACGGACATTCTCTGCGTCTCCTGCAGGAAGGCCAGTTGCCGCGCTGGCTCGTGGAAGGGGACCACATGCACGATCTCGCCAGGAAGGTCCCCGGGTGGAAGGTGGGCCAGCGAAAGGTCCGCCTCGGCCCCCCAACGGGCGTGGAGCATGGCGCTCTGGCCGCCGCCGTAGTGGGCAATTTCAAAGGAAGGAAGGTCTTCCACGGGCACAGGTGGCCCGACCCAGGCGATGCGCTCCACCACCGGGGCAAAGACTGGCGGCAAGGGGTCGGGGCGGGGGGCGAACATGGTCACCTGAGCCCCTGCCCTGTGCGCGGCGAGGGCTGTGTACAACCCTGCCCCGCCGATGGAGTGCACCGTCTGCCCCTGGAAGTGGAGGATGTCCACTGAGGCTCCGCCGACGATGGCAATGCAAGGTTCTTTGGCCTTCATGGTGCTCCCTTGAGACTGGTGTTGTCAGAGACGATTCCTTGCGGTACGGCACGCCCGTGCGCCCCTACCTCTCCATCGCCTTGGCCAGAACGACGTATCGTCAACAACCAGTGTGGCGCAGTCCTAGCGGCCTGGAGAAGGCCGTCAACAAATCGGCCAACGAATACACGAATCGGCGGACCGCAAGCCGTTCGTTTATTCGTTGATGGCGTCGGCAGGGCGAAGATGCCTGGGTGTCTTCCTTGCAACCGAGCATTTCTACCTCACCTCCGCGCTCCTCCTGCGGAAGGAGAGGGCAAAGCCATAGATGGAAATGGTGAGCAGCGGGAAGTGCAGCACCCCGTTCCACCACAGCATGCCCGGATCAAACCCGAAGTTCACCAGCATGTTGTACAAGCCAATGATGGTCCCAACCAGTCCTGTGACCCTGAGAGTCGCCAGGTTGACCCTGGGATCGCACAGGGTGAGCACCGCCAGGTACACAGGCGTCATCATGCAGAAGGTCAGGCCAGCCACGTTCGTAAACAGGTAGGCGGGGTTGAAATCCGGCAGACCCGTGCCGGGGTTCAGGGGGTACCAGAAGGCCAGGAAGGCCACAGGCACGGCCCAGTACCTCCACCAGGGCCTCTGTTGCGGGGCGAAGGAGGTCTCCTTGGCGAACACCTCCCACACCCAGAAGGCGGCCACGAGGAGGAACATGATGACGTTGTTCCAGATGATCCCCAGGCCGAGGGGTTCGGCCACCGAGATGTTCTGTAGGAAGGCGAATAGGACGTAGGTGAGGGCTACATAGGCGCTGAAGAGGCCCCTCATCCTGTCCCTGAGGAGGAGGATCAGGACCACGAGGACGATGGGGACGACCTTGAAGAGGGGGTACACGGGGGCCAGATTTTCCACGAGGCTGTTCCGGAGGATCTCCGCTGTGACCAACCCTATCCGGGTCGGGTCGTACCCCCTGGACGCGTAGGGTGGGATGAACTGCACCAGCACAATGAGCAGGAAAAACCACCATTTCCGGGTCCATCGCTCCAGCCGGGTTTGGATATGCCGAACCTTTCCTGTGTCCATCGTTATTTGGCTCTCCTGCTGCAAGTGTTGCGCTACAGGGAACATCGTCTGCAGTGCGGCACGCCCGTGCGCTCCAGCGCTCCTCAGGGTGCCACGCTTTCAAGGACCACGGCGGTCCAGCCCTGGTCCGCCTTCTGCCCGCGCCCCATTCCGGCACGCCAGGGGGCGCCTCGTTCCCGGAACCTATCAGCGGTTCTGAACAAGGCGCGGGGCTGGGCGGCTCTCCTCCCTGGGCCTCCCTAGCACCGCCGCTCGCACCCTTCCATCCAGACGCCGTCCAGGACGGCCAGGTCCGGCGGGTTGAGGTTGGCCTCGGGGTCCAGCACCACGTCCAGCACCGCCGGCAGGCCCGAATCCACGGCCCGCTGGAGGGCCGGCTTGATCTCCCCCGGCTCCATCACCCGCTCGCCGTAGCAGCCCAGGGCCTCGGCCAGTTTGTCGTAGCGGGTCTCCCGCGAGAAATCCACCCCGATGTACCGCCCCTCGTAGAGGGCCGCCTGCGCCCCCTTGATCATCCCCCAGGCCCCGTCGTTGGCCACGATGACCACGATGGGGAGGTTGAGCCGGCGGGCCGTCTCCAGTTCCATGGCGTTGAAGCCGAAGGAGCCGTCGCCGGTGATGCAGTAGACCGGCACCTCCGGCCGCGCCAGTTTGGCCCCGATGGCGTAGGGGACGCCCGTGCCCAGGTGGCCCGAGTCCGCCGCCCAGAGGAAGGTACGGGGCTCGTAGATGCGGTTCATGTAGTGGGCCCAGACGGCCGTGTTCCCGCCGTCCACGCAGGAGATGGCCTCCCGCGGGAAGAACTCCCGCACCTCCCGCATCAGGCGCAGAGGGTGGATGGGCACAGCGTCGGAGGAGGCTTCCTCAAACTGGCCGAACCAGGCTTCCATGGCCTCCCGCACGTCCTTCATGTTGGGGTGCTCCCCGCGAGGGCCGGTGCGGGCCTTCACCGCCTCCAGGAGGAGGGCCAGGGTCGCCCTGGCGTCGCCCACCAGGGCCAGGTCCACCGGGCGGTTCAGGGCGATGTTCTGGGGGTCCAGGTCCACTTGGATCCACTTCTGGCGTCCGTTCCACTCGCCCCAGGCTGGCGGCTTGCCCCAGAAGTCAATGTCACCCATGCGCCCGCCCACCAGGAGGACCAGGTCCGCCTCGGCCTGGGCTCCCAACGCGCCGAAACTGCCGGGGATGATGCACAGGGGATGGTCCTCGGAGATGACGCCCCGGGCTCCCTGGCTGGTGGTGACTGGTGCGGAGAGGTACTCGGCCAGGGCCACGAACTCGCGCCAGGCTCCAGCCCGCAGCACGCCGCTACCAGCGTGCAGGAGGGGCCATTCCGCCTCCACCAGCATGTCCGCGGCCCGCTCGATCAGGTCCTGGGGCGGGACCGGCGGAACCAGGGGACGGTACCGCTCCCTGGGCAAGATGGGATACTCGTCCACGTCCAGGGTGCTGCAGAGGACGTCGGACGGCAGGTCCAGGTAGACCGGTCCCGGCCGCCCCGTGGTGGCGGCGCGGAAGGCCCACTGGGTCAGGTGGGGGATGCGCCGCGGGTCGGCCACCAGGGCCCGCCACTTGGTGATGGGGGCCATCAGCGGCACCTGGTCCAGGGCCTGCATGGAGCCGTGCTCGGGGTAGATGCGCCAGGTCTGGTTCTGCGCCCCCAGGACCACCAGGGGGACCGAGTCGGCCCAGGCCGGGTAGACACCGGGGACAAGGTCCGCCACGCCTGGCCCGACGGTGGCGAGGCAGACGCCGGGTTCCCCCGTGACCCGGGCCCAGGCGTCGGCCATGTGGGCCGCGGCCTGCTCGTGCCGGGTGGTGACGAAAGTGATGCCCGCCTCCTCCTGCATGCGGTAGATGCAGTCCGTGATGGGCGCGCACTGGTCCCCGGGGATGCCGAAGACGTACCGGACGCCCTCCGCCACAAGGCACCGCACCAGCGCTTCGCAACCGAGCATTTCCCTCATAGACACACCTCCTCGGCTTACCCCACCTCTCCCTACCCCCGTTGGGGGATTGGGGAGAGGTCATCCATCCAACCTCACCCTCCCCTGGCCTTTGGCCACCGGGGGTGGGTGAGGTCTGCTCCTACCGGACGATGGCCCGCCCTACGGCGGCCGCGCCCAGGCCGATCGCGCCCAGCACCAGCCCCACCAGGAAGGTGATGACCACGACCACCACCCACCCAATGACCACGGTGATGATGGTCTGGGTCCAGTCCAGGTCCAGGGCCTCTTTGGCGGCCACGAACCAGGCGATAAGGCCCAGGAGAGCGGCGGCGATGGTCGCCGGCGCGAGGATGCAGGCCAGGGCATCCGAGAGGGCGGCCAGGATGCCCACGACGCCCACCACGTTCCACACGTAGGCCAGGCCCAGGGTGCGGACCAACTCCTCAAGGGTCACCTGGGCGTTGAAGAGAGCGCGCCCGACCCAGGCCACCACGTAGGCCCCCAAGGCGAAGGCCAGGACGACGCCCACGGTGCCCAGGAGGGCCCCGAAGAACCAGCGCAGGATGTTGGGCTGGGCACGCGCGCCCAACTGGTTGAGGAACCCCACCACCGCCACCAACATCCAGGCGGTGTTGGTGAAGGCGGTGTCCTTTTCCACTTCGGCATAAATGCCTTTGCGGAACGTGAACGCCCCGATGATGCGGTCCGTGAGCATGCTTCTCCCTCCTTCCGGGGATTCAGGTAGATCCGATCCTCAGTGCCGCCTGTAGGGGCACAGCGCCGCTGTGCCCCCACTCCTTCGTCTCCACGCCCCAGGATGACATGCCGCCAGGAACCAGTGCCGCGCGGTCCTAGAAGCCGCGGTCCCCGCTCAGGAGGCCCCGAGGAGGTCACCTCCCAGGCCAGCCGCGCCTTTCTTCTCGCCCCGCTGCTGGAAGCGGGCGGCGGCGAAGATGCGGTCCGCCAGGCGGGAGAAGGGCAGGCTCTGGAGGTAGACCAGGCCCGGCCCGGTCATCTTGGCCAGGAAGAGCCCCTCCCCGCCGAAGAGGGCGTTCTTGAAGCCGCCTACGAACTGGATGTCGTAGTCCACGGTGGGGGAGAAGGCGACGAGACACCCCGTGTCCACCCGCAGGGTCTCTCCGGGAACCAGGTCCCGCCGGTGGAGCGCCCCGCCAGCATGGACGAAGGCCAGGCCATCCCCCTCCAGCCGCTGGAGGATGAACCCCTCCCCTCCGAAGAGGCCGGCCCCCAGCCGTTTGGTGAAGGCCACTTCCACCTCCGTCCCGCCGGCCGCGCAGAGGAAGGAGTCCTTCTGGCAGAGGAACTTCCCTCCCAACTCCCTCAGGTTCAGGGGGACGATCTTGCCCGGGTAGGGCGCGCCGAAGGCCACTCGCTGCGGCACGTCCGCCGTGTTGACGAAGTTCGCGATGAAGAAACTCTCGCCGGTGACGATGCGCTTGAGGCCCTTCATCAGGCCGCCGCCGGTGGTCGTCTCCATTTGGATGCCCTGGTCCATGTACATCATGGCCCCGGCCTCGGCCCGCACGGCCTCGCCAGGGTCCAGTTCAATCTCCACAAACTGCATGTCGTCACCGTAGATGGTGTATGCTACCACATCCGCCATGCTCGCCTCCGTAGCAGGCCTTCAGGGCCTGGAAAAACGGCGAGGCCGCACCAGCGGAGCCTCTTGGACCACCACTCCGTCGGCGCGGCCTCTTCCGGCCTTCCCCTCGGCAGGGCCCTGCGGGGGTCAGCCCACTTGCCCTGAGAGGTAGAGCTGGATGCCCATCTGGGCGATCTGGTCCAGTTGGGCCTCGATCCAGTCAATGTGGCCTTCTTCATCCAGCAGGATGGAATCCAGGAGTTCCTTGGTGCCGTGGCCGCCCAGTTCTACCACGAGGCGGATGCCCTCGTTGTAGGCGGTGATGGCATCTCGCTCCGCCTGCCAGTCGTTCTTGAGTTGGGCTTCCACGTCGGCGCCGATGTGCATGGGGCGCAGGTTGCTGACGATGGGCCGCCCCTCCAGGAAGAGGATGCGGGCGATGAGTTTCTCGGCGTGGCGCATCTCGGTGATGGCCCGCTGCTGCACGGCCTCGCCCAGCCGCTCGTAGCCCCAGTTCTCGCACATCTCGGCGTGGACCATGTACTGGTTGATGGCTGTGAGTTCGTCCGCCAGCAGGGAGTTGAGGGTTTCAATGACCTTGTCGTGACCTTTCATTTCTTGCCTCCTTATGGGTCAATTGTGGGGGAAGTTCCCAGGGGTGGACCTGCCGAAAAGCATCTATCTACAGATATCATACACCAGATTGCTTCTCGCGTCAACCGGTGCTGGCGGCTGTTGCGGTTGCATCTTGTGTTGGTGAGTCAGGGACGTGGGAAGACCGACCTCTCCCATCCCCCCACCCCCTTCCCT
>JBMFPD010000205.1:0-5902 GCA_049969295.1 Anaerolineae bacterium
CAGGAGCGAGCCCCCCAGAAGGGCCCAGTCGTAGTCCGCAAACCCCCCGACGGCCAACCGCAGGACCGGAGGGGCGAGGGAGGGGACCAGGCCGATGCCCAGGGCGGCCCAGGCTACCATCTCGTAGAGGCGGTCCTCCCGGGGCATGCGGTCCACCAGCCACCCCCCCAGGACGTACCCTGCCGAGAGGTACAGGAGGATCAGGCCGATGAGGTTGGCCCACACGATGAGAGAGTTGCCGAAGTACGGGTCCAGGAGGCGCGAGGCGGCCATTTCCACCGCCAGACCGCTCATCCCAGCGACGAACACCAGAAGGTAGAGCACGGTCCCTCCTTGACTCGGTGGGGCGAGGTGCACCCCGCCTCACGCCTGGGGGTCTAAGGGGCAGCCCAGAGCCTGTAGAGCAGCACGCCAGTGCCGCCCGGCAGGGGCGCAGCGGCGCTACGCCCATCCCTCACCCGCCGAAGCGCTCCTCCTTCCAGGGGTCGCCGTGCATGTGGTAGCCGTACTGTTCCCAGAAGCCCGGCCGGTCCTCGGCCATGAACTCCAGGCCCCGCACCCACTTGGCGCTCTTCCAGAAGTAGAGATGGGGGACCACCAGCCGCAGGGGATAGCCGTGCTCCGGCGCCAGGGGCGCGTCGTTGTACCGCCAGGCGAAAAGGACGTCCTCCCGCAGGAGGTCGTCCAGGGGGAGGTTTGCCGTGAAGCCGGCCTCGGCATGGACCATGACGAAGCGCGCCTCCGGCAGGGGGCGGATGTGGCGCATGAGTTCCAGGAAGGGCACCCCTTCCCAGACGGTATCCAGTTTGCTCCAGCGGGTCACGCAGTGCACATCCACCACCACCCGCCGCGTCGGCAGGCGGGTGAACTCGTCGTAGGTCCAGCGGCGTTCCTCTTCCACCAGGCCGAAGACGCGGAAGTCCCACCGCGCCAGGTCCACCCGGGGGACGCTGCCGTAGTGGAGGACGGGGAGGTGCTCCACCACATACTGGCCCGGAGGGATGCGCGGCCGTGCCTCCCCCCTGGCTGTCCCTCCCTGCGAGGAGAATCTGGCCCGCATGCGCCGGATGCGCTCTCCAGGGTCCCACGCAGCCATCTGATCGGTCCTCCTTTCAGGGTTCTTTGCGGTGTAAGTAGGCGTCGGCCACCTGCACCAGGCGGAACCTTCCGTGCTGGCGCGCCAGGGATTCCGCCGCGGCCACCACCAGGTACCCCGGGGCGTTCAGGACGGCGTGGAAACTCTCCAGGGTGCTGGCGATGGCTGCGGGCGAGAAGTAGATGAACACGTTGCGGCACAGGATGGCATCCACCGGGGCCATGCGGGCCACGCCCTCCCGGTCCAGGAGGTTCAGGTACCGGAAGGCCACAGAGTGGGCAACCTCCTCCCGCAAACGGTAACGCCTCCCCCCCTCCTCGGGGACGAAGTAGCGCTCCCGGAGGGCGGCAGGCAGGTCGCGCAGGGCGCGCGGGGTGTAACGCGCCGCCTGGGCCTCCTGAAGGCAGGCCAGGTTGATGTCCGTACCGATGATCTCCACTGTCTGCGGACGCAAGAGGCCAGCCTCCTGGAGGGCGATGGCCAAGGAGTAGGGCTCCTCCCCGCAAGCACACCCTGCGCTCCAGAGGCGCACGGGGCGCCCGCGGTTCTGGCGGAGGAGCGCAGGGACCACCTCCCGCACCAGGGCCAGGATGGGGTCCATCTCCCGCCAGAAGCGGCTTTCCCGCACCACCAGCGCCCCCACCAGCCGCTGCCACTCCGCCCCTTCGGTGGGTTTCTCCCTGAGGAGATAGTAATAGGCGAGAGCGGAGGAAGCCCCCTGCTCCCGCGCCAGGGGGGTCAGTTTGCGCACCAGATGCTCGCGCTTCTCAGGCTTGCACTGGATGCCGATGCGCTCGCTGATGAGGGATTCCAGGAGCGGGAGGCCCGTCGTGGCGATTGTATCCGAGGCGCTCCCGACGGCAGTGTCTTGCATCGTGACCTTGCCCGGTTCTACCCTGCGTCGCTCATCCAGGAGGGCACGGGGTAGGGTTCTGTGCAACCCGTTCCCGAAACCCGTTGACAGCAATCCCTACTTCTTGTGCTTCTTCTTGTGCTTTGCCTTCTGGGGCGGCTTCTGGGAGGCCGCGGGGGCCACGGCGGCCTTCACCGGGGCCTGCCCCCCGGCACGTCCGGCCTGCAGATCCTCCTGCATGTGGCAGTGCTTGTACTTCTTGCCGCTGCCGCACCAGCACGGGTCGTTGCGGCCGGGCCTCCCCTTCGCCGCGGACCGGGCTGGAGCCTGCTGGGGGGCTGGGGCTTCCGCCCCAGGCCGCACGGCCTGCATGGGCCGCCGGACCGGCTGCGCCACAATCCCCATGTGGAAGATGCTGCGGGCGATGTCGCTCTGGATGGCGGCGAGGAGGTCCTCGTACATGGCGTGGGCCTCCCGCTTGTAGGCCACCAGGGGGTTCTCCTGGGCGAAGGCCCGCAGCCCGATCCCCTCCCGCAGGGCATCCAGGTCCGTCAGGTGGCGCACCCAGAGGGTATCCACCACCCGGAGCATCACCATGCGGTCCCGCTGGAGGGCCATGGCCTCCACAAAGGCCTGCTGCACCTGCGCCCGCGTCTCCCGGTCCAGGGCGAGGAGGGACCGTTTCTCCAGTTCCTGGGTGGATTCCAGGCCCAGCCGCCGCAGGACGGCATCGTAGAGGGCCCGCTCCAGGGCGAGGCTGCTGGCCTTCAGGTCGGCGAGGGTGCGGCCCTGCTGGGCCAGGCTCTGGAAGACCTCCTGCCCGATCCGCTCGGCCGTCTGGTCGTAGGCCTCTTCCGCCAGACGGTGGAGGTCCTCCACGATCTCATCCTGGTGCATCTGGCTCCAGCGCGCCGGCGCGTCCTTGGCCAGGTTGGGGAGGATGAAGCGGGCAGCCGTGGCCAGCGCCTCCAGGTCCCACTCTTCCCGGTCGCGGTCGCCCAGGTGCGAGGCCACCAGGGCCTCCAGTTCTGCGTCCACCATGCCCAGGACGGTGGGGCGCAGGGTCGGTTCCGTCAGGATCTGCCGCCGCTGGGCGTAGATGACCTCCCGCTGCTTGTTGACCACGTCGTCGTACTCCAGGACGTGCTTGCGGAGGTCAAAGTTGTACCCTTCCATCTTGATCTGGGCCTGCTCAATGGACTTGGTGACGAGGGGGTGCTCAATGGGTATGTCCTCTTCCACCCACACCTTGTCCATGAGGCCCATGGCGGCCCCCATGCGGCGCATCAGGTCGTCTTCCAGGGAGACGTAAAAGCGGGAGGAGCCAGGGTCGCCCTGGCGGCCGGCGCGGCCGCGCAACTGGTTGTCAATGCGCCGCGCTTCGTGGCGCTCCGTGCCCAGGACGTGCAGGCCCCCCAGAGCCACCACCTTCTTGCGGTCCTCCTCACAGATGGCCCTAGCCTCGGCCAGAGCAGCCTCCCACTCCTCCCTGGTGACCGTGGTCAGGTCCACGCCCCGCTTGCGGAGCATCTCCCGGGCCAGGCCCTCGGGATTGCCGCCCAGGAGGATATCCACGCCGCGGCCAGCCATGTTGGTGGCGATGGTCACGGTCCCAGAACGGCCGGCCTGGGCGATGATGGCCGCTTCCCTCTCGTGGTGCTTGGCGTTGAGCACCTGGTGGGGGATGCCCCGCCGCCGGAGCATCTCGGAGAGGCGTTCGGACTTCTCAATGGAGATGGTGCCCACGAGGACCGGTCGCCCCTGTTCGTACAGGTGGGCGATCTCGTCTACCACGGCGCGGAACTTGGCCGCCTCCGTCTTGTAGACGACGTCCGGGTAGTCTATGCGGATCATCGGCTTGTGGGTGGGGATGACCACCACGTCCAGGCCGTAGATCTTGTGCAGTTCCTCGGCTTCGGTGGCCGCGGTGCCGGTCATGCCAGCCAGTTTGCGGTACATGCGGAAGTAGTTCTGGAAAGTGATGGTGGCGAGGGTCAGGCTCTCCCGCTGCACCCGCACCCTCTCTTTGGCTTCAATGGCCTGGTGGAGGCCCTCGGAGTAGCGCCGGCCGTACATCAGGCGGCCGGTGAACTCGTCCACGATGATGACTTCGCCGTCCTTGACGATGTAGTCCCGGTCCCGCTGGTAGAGGACGTGGGCTCGGAGGGCGTTGTCCAGGTAAGGGACCAGCCAGTGGTGCTCCGGGGAGTAGAGGTTGTCAATCCCCAGCCACCGCTCCACCTTGTTGATGCCCGCCTCCGTCAGGGTGACGACGCGCATCTTCTCGTCCACCGTGTAGTCTTCGTCCGGCCGCAGACGGGGCACCAACTGGGCGAACTTCTGGTAGGTGTCGGCCGATTCCTCGGCCGGCCCGGAGATGATGAGGGGCGTGCGGGCCTCGTCAATGAGGATGTTGTCCACCTCGTCTATGATGGCGTAGTTCAGTTCCCGCTGGACGCACTCCGAGAGGTCCCAGACCATGTTGTCCCGCAGGTAGTCAAAGCCGAACTCGTTGTTGGTGCCGTAGGTGATGTCGGCCAGGTACGCTTCCCGGCGGGTGCAGGGGCGCAGGCGGTGGTAGCGGTCGTCGCTCGCCTGGTAGTCCGGGTCGTAGAGGAAGGAGCCGCGGTTGGGGTCGGCGGCGGCCGACTGGATGACCCCCACAGAGACGCCCATGAAGTGGTAGATGGGCCCCATCCACTGGACGCCGAACTTGGAGAGGTAGTCATTGGGCGTGACCAGATGCACGCCGCGCCCGGTGAGGGAGTTGAGGTAGAGGGGCAGGGTGGCGACGAGGGTCTTGCCCTCGCCGGTCTTCATCTCGGCCACCTTGCCCTGGTGCAGCACGATGCCGCCGAGGATCTGCACGTCAAAGTGGCGCATGTTGAGGGTGCGCCGCGCCGCCTCCCGCACGGCGGCGTAGGCATCGGGAAGGAGTTCGTCCAGGACCTCGTTCTCCTCCTGCCGCAGGCGGGCATCCACCTTGCGGATTTCCTCCTGGAGGCGGTCCTGGGTGGCCCCGTCCAGGGCCCGTTCCCCCTGGGCCTGGAGGTCTTCCAGGCGACGGCGCAGGTCGGCGGTGCGCTGGCGGATTGTCTGCTTGAACTCCTCCGTGAGGCGCGGGAAGGCGTCGTCGGGCAGGGCCTGGTATTTGGCTTCTAGGCTGTTGATCCTCTCCACCAGAGGCTGCAGGCGCTGGAGTTCCTTCTCGTTGGAATCGCCCACAACCTTGGAAAGCAACCCCTTCAGCATGGTCCCCAGTCTCCTCGCGGGGGCTGGCTCTGGCCAGCCTCTCCACGGCAAAGTGGCGGCCTTTTGGAGGCCTCGCACCCCTGCATTATACACGAAAGGGGAAGGAGCGGGAAATGGCGCGCCGCGGTGTTGCGGTTGCACCTTGTGTTGGTGAGTCGGGGACGCGGGAAGACCGACCTCTCCCATCCCCCAGGGCCGCCGAAGGCGGTGGGGGTAAACCGTAGGGCACGCCTCCTGGCGTGCCTCCGCGCCGGGGAGAGACCGTAGGGCACGCCTCCTGGCGTGCCTCCGCGCCGGGGAGAGCGGTGATAGCCCTCCCTTTTTGAGTCAGGCCACCACATGGATTGACAATCTCCCTGCGCTTGGGTTACAATGGGCCGAATCCCGGTGGAGAGCGGTAGCGGTATGAGGCAAGCATCGCCGCCCGTGAGGCGCGTGGCGTTCCTGCACCACCCCAAGATCCCGGAGTCCCTTTCCCTGGCCCAGGAGATGGAGCAAGAAACCTATCGCCTGGGGGCGACGGCATGGCTTTGCTCCGCGTGGGACGAAAGGGGCATCCAGGAGCGGTTGGACGATACGGACCTGGTGGTGACCCTGGGCGGGGACGGCACCATCCTCCGGACGGCGCGCCTTGTGGCGCCGCGGGGCATCCCCATCCTGGGCATCAACCTGGGGCGCATCGGCTTCCTGGCAGAACTGGG
>JBMFPD010000206.1:0-5889 GCA_049969295.1 Anaerolineae bacterium
ACCAACTGAGCTACCTCGGCACCACCTGCACGGTTGGGAACTTCCCCCACCGTGCGCTTATATTATAACACAGCCTCCGCCAACCTGTCAAACTCGCGCCCGCGCTGTTGCGGTTCCCTCTTGTGTTGGTGGTCTTGGCAACCGGTAGGGCACGCCTGCGGCATGCCAAAGAAGTCACGCCGCAAGCGTGACCTACGGTCTTGGCAACCGGTAGGGCACGCCTGCGGCATGCCAAAGAAGTCACGCTGCAAGCGTGACCTACTCCCTTTGCGGTTTGTGAGGTAACGCAGGTGCGCGGCTCCACCAACGCGAGGCAGAGCCGAGTCCTGCGCCGTTGCAGTCCTACAGAGGCCTAACCCTCCACCTCAACGGCCATGGCCACTGCCTCCCCGCCTCCCAGGCAGAGGGCCGCGATGCCTCGCCGGAGCCCCCGGTCACGCAGAGCGTAGATCAAGGTCACCAGGATGCGGGTCCCGCTGCACCCAATGGGGTGGCCCAGGGCGATGGCCCCTCCGTTGACGTTGACCCGCCCGGGGTCAAGCCCCAGTTCGCGGACGTTGGCCACGATCTGCGCAGCAAAGGCCTCGTTCAGTTCAAAGAGGTCAAAATCCTCCAGGGACGCATGCAAGCGGTCCAGAAGCCTCCGCACGGCGAAGACCGGCGCGGTGAAGAGGCGCAGGGGCTCCACCGCAGCCTGGGCGTACCCGAGGACGCGCGCCAGGGGTTTGGCCCCCAGCCTCTCCGCTGCAGCCCGCCGCATGACCACCGTGGCCGCCGCGCCATCGGTGATGCCCGGCGAGTTCCCCGCCGTGACAATGCCGTCGGGCTGGAAGGCAGGCTTCAGCCGGGCGAGGGCCTCCAGAGAGGTGTCCCGCCGGGGGCACTCGTCCGTATCCACGACCAGCGGGGGGCCCTTGCGCTGGGGGACCTCCACCGGCACAATCTCGGCCCGAAAACGCCCGGCATCTGTGGCAGCGATGGCCCGCTGGTGGCTCTGGAAGGCCCATTCGTCCAGGTCCTGGCGGGTCAGCCCATATTCCCGCGCGATCCACTCGGCCGAATGGCCCATGTGGTGGTTCTCAAAGGCGCACCAGAGGCCGTCGTGGATCATGCTGTCCACCAGGGTATCGTGGCCCATGCGGTAGCCGAACCGCGCCCTGGTCAGGAGGTAGGGACACAGGTTCATGTTCTCCATCCCGCCGGCCACCACGCACTCGGCATCCCCGGCCCGGATCATGGCCGCGGCCAGCATGACCGTCTTCAGGCCAGAGCCGCAAACCTTGTTGACCGTTACAGCTCCGATCTCAGGGGGCAGGCCAGCCTTGATGGCCGCCTGGCGCGCCGGGGCCTGGCCCTGTCCGCTGGGCACCACAC
Organism: Anaerolineae bacterium; assembly: GCA_049969295.1. Taxonomy (GTDB): domain Bacteria; phylum Chloroflexota; class Anaerolineae; order DTPP01; family DTPP01; genus DAOTYM01. The sequence goes on from JBMFPD010000206.1 coordinate 1,375, forward strand.
ACCCCATGAGCACCTCGTCCGGGGCGTTCAGGGGGATACCAGCCCGCTCCACCGCGGCACGGATGGCAACGGCGCCCAGTTGCGGTGCAGGGGTGGAGGAAAGGGCCCCCTCAAACCTGCCGATGGGGGTCCGGGCCGCTCCCACGATGACGACATCGTCAGGGCTCTGCGTTGCGCTCATGGTCTATCCTCCTCAGCATGGATGGGGTGGAACAGCCTTGCCCCACGGGGGAACGCCAGCCCACTGGGGTTGGGCAAAGCGGATACAAAGCCATCTTGCCGGGCCAGAGAAAGAAGGACGCTCCCCAGCATGGAGCGAAAGCGGGGGTGTTCAGGGGCTGTGAGGTCACCGCACGACTCCTTCGGCGTGTAGAGCCTTCGCTGCTCCCGGGTCTGCGCAGCGCCATTATACACCCCGTGGGGACGGAAAGCAACCCTCCGCAATGGCAGCCCACCGGGGCTCCCCCTGGTGCCTAGGCAGACCGTAGGGCACGTCTCCTGGCATGCCCTCTGCGCCAGGAAGAGCGGTTTAGTCTTCCCTTGTGGAGACGAGACAGCCCTGCCCTCTGCCAGGACACTATTTGACTTGCCTGGGGCCGCTGTGTATACTTTCCCCCGCTTCCGGAGGTGTTCTGGCGCGCGGCCGGGGCAATTGCGATGAACAAGGGAGGGGAAAGCAATGGCTACCATGGCCATGTGTCCCGAATGTGAAGTCCTCATCTCCATTCCAGGCACCCTGCGCCTGGGCAAGATCGTGGAATGCCCGGAGTGCGGGGCGACCCTGGAGGTCGTCTCCATTGAGCCGCCCGAACTGGACGTGGTAGACCTGGAGGAAGAAGAGGACGAAGAAGAGTGGGAAGAGGAGGAACTGGAGGACCTGGAGGAAGACCTGGAGGAGGAAGACTACCTCTGGGAAGAAGAGGAAGATCTGGAAGAGGACTTTGACGACGAAGAGTGAGGCCGCGCCCGCTCTGCATCCCTCGGACGGGGGAGGCCCCAGGGCCGAGCCCTCCCCTGCCGCCTTCCCCCCGGCTTCCTATGCGAGAGGACGGGTGCGCCCCAGCCCCCACGTGCCGGCCAGGACCACCCCATATCCTAAGGCAGCCACCCCCAATCCCCACTGCGGCACGGCCTCCAGGCCGGTGAACCACCACCTCATCGCGCCCAGAAGGGGGAACCCCAGCGCGGCCATGCCCCGCATCCACCCTCGCGGGGGGAAGCCCCACGTCCGGAAGGCGAAGGCCATGGCGCCCACCACCAGAGGCCAGAAGACGGCCACGTCAAAGAGGGGCTGGAGCAGGAAGTTGGGGTGCTCCGACCACATGACCGCCCCCAGGAACTGCCAGCCAGCAAGCACTCCCGGAGGCTCGGCCAGCCGGTACCACGGCGGCAGGTAACTGGCAAACAGGAGCAGGCCGCCCACGACCAGGGCGTGCCACAGCCAGCGACGCGTTTCGGCAGGCAGGGGTCGTCTCATCTCTCAGCCAGGCTCCGCAGGTAGAAAAGGTGCTCGCCTCCCGATTATAATACAGGCGGGTTGGGCGCGCCACAAGGCGCCAGGGCGGTTGCGGTTGCATCTTGTGTTGGTGAGTCGGGGACGCGGGAAGACTGCCCTCTCCCATCCCCCCACCCCCCTTCCCTCCCCGCATCGGGGAGGGAAGGGGGTGCTGCCGCAGGCGGCGGGGGTGGGGTGAGGTTCACCTCGCGGCACTGAGCACGCTTCCCCCGCTAAGGGGTGTTGGACTTCGCGGGGGCACAACCTGGCGTTCGTTTGAGGCAGGTCCGGCAGGGCTCCAGGAGCGTCCCCCGCCTGAAGCCCTGGCGGAAGGCCGCGTACGCCGGCTTGCGCCAGCAGTCCGACAGGGACTCCCGCCCCACGTTGCCGAAGGCCAGGGGGCGGTAGGGATGCGCCTCATCTCCGAAGAAACGCGTCGCCCCGGTCACCGGGATGCTGGTGTAGACGCAGGGCGCGACCGTGCCGTCCTCGGCCACCACCAGAGCCCTGTGGACCTGCTCGGTGCACGTCGTCTGCTCCTCTGCCGGGACGAGCCACTGGGGGTAAATGTGGATGCCCTCGGCTTCGCCGGCCCGCACCACCTGGTCCAGCCGGCGGCGGAGGTCCTCGTATGCAGCGCCCTGGGCCGGCCACAGCGCTTCGTGCACCAGATCCGGCGCGGGCACGAAGTCCAGCGTGCTGATGACCACCTCTTCCACGCCCAGCCCGGCCAGGAGGTGCGGCAGGTGTTCCACATCCTCCAGCGCGCTGCGGAGCCACATGTATGCCACGTGCACGGCCGGCTTCGGGCTGCCCAGGACAGCTTTGGCCTCCTGAAGGGTGCGGATCGCGCCCAGCACCCGCTGGAGAGGAGCCCCGCGGCGGATGCGGTCGTTCTTCTCGTCCGTACCAGCCAGGGAGAACCCCACCACGTCCAGCCCGCTGGCCACCAGCCGGCGGGCCATGGCCTCATCTACCAGCATGCCGTTGGTGGTCGTGCTGACCAGGCAGCCAGCCGACTTGGCGAGGGACACCATGGTGAAGAAGTCGGGGTGGAGCAGCGGCTCGCCCCACCCCTGAAGGTGCACGAGCCTCGCCCGGCCGAAGTCTGGCACCATCTTCTCAAAGGTGGTCAGCGGCATGTGCCACCGCAGCCAGGTCGCCCGGTAGACCACATACGGGCAGTAGGTGCAGGCGGCGTTGCAGAACGAGGTCACCTGCACCTGGATCCAATCCCACGTGGGCCGGAACAGAAAGGCGAAGAAGTCCAGTGCGCTCATGTCGCCTCACCTGGGGTCTGGCCTCAGGGTTGCGCCCGTGAAGGCTGAACGGTTTGTAGGGCGGCACGCTGGCCACCGGGAAGGGCGCAGGCCCTGCGCCCCTACGCGTGCGCTCCATGGGCAGGCCCCAGCCTGTGCCCCTAGGGCGCATAGCGGAAGGGGTGCCGCGCCGCCTCTTTCTCATGGAGGAGTTCTTCCAGGGTGGGCCGCCCTTCCACCGCCTTGCGGATGGCCGCCCGCATGGCCTTGTAGTTGTTCAGTTCCACCCGCTTGCGGATGGATGCCCCCGGGTGCACGAAGACGTTGGCGATGAGGGCGATCTCGTCCAGGCGGTCCCGGGGCAGGAAACCGTCCTCAATGCTGTGCTGGACCGCCAGCCGCACCCCTGCCGCGGCGTCCCCGTAGACGAGTTCCCGCTGCCGCTGGGTCCGCAGGGTGACGGTGGGGACCAAGAGCGTACGAGGTCGGTCCACCACCAGTTGCACCTCGTGGCCCGGCCGTCCCTCCGCCAGCGCCCGCTGGATGGCGCGCCCCACCGGTCCATCCCATCGGCCCAGGAGGAGGTCAATGTGGGCCACTTCGGAGAGGGGCGGGCCAGAGAACCCCTCGCCGACGCGCAGCGTCAGGTCGCCCTCCAGGCCGCGCACGGGCATGGCTCCGGGGACGGGGCGCGCCGGGGTGCTCGCCTTGCCCAGGTTCTCCAGTTGGATGCGCAGTTCCTCGTAGTCCTCCCGCTCAAAGGCGTCGCCGGGCATGATGGGATGGCGCGAGTTCCCCACCTCCAACCCCAGGAGGCGCAACCCCTCCTTAACCGCCTGGGTGGACCCTTTGCGCACCACAATGCGCACCAGTTTCTGGATCTCCGCCTGGCGCTTCTGGGCGTGGGCCAGGTCGCCCGCTTTCACCGCCTGGTAGATCTCCTGCCAGATGTCGGGGACGAGGTTGGCGCTGGCTAGGATGGCCCCGTCGGCCCCCGCGGCCAGGGCCGCGGCCACCGTCTCGTCGTGCCCGGTGAAGATGCCGATGACCCCCTTGACCTTCTCAAAGAGGGCCATCAGGAAAGGGATGTCCCCCGACGAATCCTTGATGCCCACCACCCTGTCCAGGTAGGCCATCCCCTCCGCCGTCCACCAGCGGAAGTGGGTCCCCGCGCACTGGGGAATGTTGTAGAGGACGATGGGGAGGTCCACCGCGTCGTTGACCGCCCGGTAGTGGTCGTAGACCTCGTTGAAGGCCGGTTTCAGGTAGAAGGGGGCCACGATGAGCGCGGCGGTGGCCCCGGCAGCCCGGGCGTGCTCCGTGAGGGCGATGGTCTCGCGGGTGCTGGGCGCGCCGGTTCCCGCCACCACCGGCACCCGGCCGGCCACCTCGTCCAGGGTGACCTCCACTACCCGTTTGCGTTCTTCCGTCGTCAGGTAGACGAACTCCCCCGTGGTGCCGCAGGGCACGACGCCATCCACATAGGGCAGCACCCGGCGGATGAGGGCGCGCAAAGCGCCTTCGTCCACCCGGCCGTCGCGGGTGAAAGGCGTCACCAGGGCTGGGAAGATGCCCTTGAACCATGCAGGCTTCTTGCTCATGCCTTTCTCCTTCCGGTTCACCACAGAGAAGTGGCAAAACCTCTGTGCCCTCTGTGATGCTATCCCCTCCCAAAGGCCTGGCGGATGGCCGCCGACGTCGCCCGGTATGCGGCGTGGTAGAGCGCGTGGCGGTCCAGGGCCTTGGGGTGCACCGCGGCCT
>JBMFPD010000207.1:0-5877 GCA_049969295.1 Anaerolineae bacterium
CGTGTCCCTCTCCTCAAATGAGTTCGGCCGGTGCGCGCCGGCCGCGCGCCTCGCGGGCCTGGCGCACCTGACCGCATTATAGGGGAGGTTTGTCAGAATCTCATAAGAGAGGTATCAATGTTTGGTCAGACTTGCCAGGGAGTTGAGTGAGGGGTGTCCCCGCCTCACCCCTACCCCCTGGCCCCCTTCCCCTCTCCGGCACGGAGAGGGGAAGGGGGGATACTTCTCCCTACCCCGCCGCCTGCGGCGGCACCCCTTCCCTCCCCGTGTCGGGGAGGGAAGGGGCCGGGGGATGGGAGAGGTACGTCCCCACCTCACCCCTACCCCCTGGCCCCTTCCTCTCTCCGACACGGAGAGGGGAAGGGGGATGGGGAGAGGTTGGCCCTATCCCTGACGGCGTTGTACGCCTGCGCACTTGCAGGCGATCCCTTCGTCCTCCGGCGTCTCCGGCCAGCAGCGGCTGCCGGAGATGCAGGCTGCCCGCTCCTGGCCGTCCCACAGGCGGCGCGGCAGGTCCGGCTCGCAGATGAGGGGGCGGCTGAGGGAGATGAAGTCGGCATCCCCCGAGGCGAGCACCTCCTCCATGACCTTGCGGGAGCGCAGGCCTCCCACCAGGAGGAGCGGAAGGTCCGTCACCGCACGCACCCGCTGCGCCCAGGGGCGAAAGTAGGCTTCCTCCGCCTCGGAGCGGATAGCGGGCCGGATGCTCAGGGGCCGCTTCCCATCGTCCAGCCCGCCGCTCACCTCCACGGCGTCAAACCCCATCTCCCGCAATGCCGCGGCCACCTGGAGCCCCTCCTCCAGGGTCAGGCCGCCTTCCAAGCCGTCCATCAGGCCCAACTTGATGAAGACCGGGTAGTCCGGGCCCACCTGCGCCCGCACGGCCCTGGCCACCTCCCGCAGGAAGCGCACGCGCCCCTGCAGGTCCCCACCCCAGGCATCCGTGCGGCGATTGACCAGGGGCGAGAGGAACTGGTTGACCAGGTAGCCGTGCGCGGCGTGGACCTGCACGGCATCAAACCCGGCCTCTTTAGCCCGCCGGGCAGCCTCCCCAAAGGCCCCTATCACGGTCCAGATCTCTTCCTCCGTCATCGCCCGGGCCGGCTGGGGCAGGAAGGGGAAGGCCACAGAAGAGGGGGCCAGCGCTTCAGGCACGGCTTCGGGACGGCACCGCATGCCGCCGAAGTTGATCTGGGCGGCGATGCGGCCCCCCTCCCCGTGGACAAGGTCCGCCAGGCCCCGCAGGTAGGGGATGAGGTCGTCGGTGTGGATGCCGGCCATCTCCGGGTGGACGCGCCCGGCCGGGTGGACGAAGAGGTGCCCAGTGACAAGGAGGCCGACTCCCCCTCGGGCCAGGTCCCGGTACATCTGGAGAAGGCGCGTCCGGGAGCGTCCGTCGGGCAGGCCCAGCCGCTCGGCCGTGGCCGAACGGACCAGGCGGTTGGAGAGGGTAAGGGTGCCGATGCGTGCTGGTGTGAAGAGCAGGCTCACGGTAGAACTCCCTCGTGGTAGGCTCCCGGGGTTGGCAAGGGCAGTATAGCGCGAAAGGGAGGGGAAGTCAATCCACCGCGCCCCTCACCACAGGGCTGACTCATGGAACTCTGACAGCCTTCTGGCACGGCAGACCGCAGACCGTAGAGCACGCCTCCTGGCGTGCCCCCTGCGCCGGGAAGAGCGGTTATAGCCTTCCCCTAAAATGAGACAGCCCTGCCCCTCACCAGAGCGAACGCGCCTCAGGCAGCGTTCCCCAGGACCAGCGGGAGGAAGAGCCACAGGGAAGGTCTCTCTGGCGTGGTTGTGGCCGTGGGGGTCCCTGTGGGGGTCCCCATAGGCGTCCCCGTCACCGTGGCCGTGCCGGCGGTCCGTGTGGGCGTCGGCGTGGCGGTGCGGGTGGCCGTGGGGGTCCGCGTCGCCGTGCGGGTCGCCGTGGGCGTCAGCGTGGAAGTCCGCGTGGCGGTGGGTGTCACCGTCGCGGTGCCGCTTCCGTACACCACGTAGTTGGCGCCATACCCCACGTTGGAGGTCCCGTAGGCGATGCGCATGTACCCGCCTTCCCCCCACCCCGTTCCCCACGAATTGCGCAGGATCCAGACCCCTCCTGGCCCCTGGTTGTCGTCCCACCCCACCAGCAGGATGGCATGGTTGATCGCATAGGGGGTGCACCGCTCGTTCGTGGTGAAGATGCCGCCACGGTAGTTCTGCATCTGAGGGCCAGCACAGATGCCAGCGGCCACAGGGCCGCGCTCCAGGATCGCCCGCTTGATGGCCGCCGTGTCCGGCACGCCAAGGGAGCTCCCGACGAAGCGCCAAGCGTGGATGCGCGAGACGTGTGGATGCGGAGGGTTGCAGGGGAGGTCCCGCGCCGCGTACGGAAAGCTCCCCTCGGGGACAGCGCCGGCCTCCGGCTCACCCGGGGGCACCTTGTCCAGATGGTAGTCATGGGCCCAGGACCCACCATTGCAACCCCATCCTTCCTGGTTGCAGGAGACCAGGTACTGCTCCGAGAAGTCCTGGAGCACCCCATCCTTGAGTTTGACGTTCCCTTCCAGAGCCCCCACCGTGCTGAAAGCCCAGCAGGAGCCGCAGTTCCCCTGGTCCCGCACGGGCGGCAATCCCTGCGCCCGCCAGTCAAAAGCGGGCGGCAGTCCCCCTCCCGGAGTGCCTGGCGTGGCCGTGGGCGTCGGTGTCACCGTCGGAGCCTGGCCCACGGCCTTGCGCAACAGGACGTCGTCCACATAGGCCCCCTCAGGGTACGTTGTGTCCCCGTCACTGGCCCAGACGAAGGCCATCCAGACCTGGGGCTCACCTGCCAGGTTGCCCAGGACGTAGACGTCCGTCAGGTCAAACTGCACCTCCCACCATCCGAAGGACTCCCCGCTGAAGGCCTCGCCGTAGAACTCCGAGCCGTCCACAGAGGCTCCCCAGAACAGCACGTCGTACCCCCATTCGGAATGGGCCCAGAACCAGAAGCGCATCTCTGCCGCTGTGGCATCCGCCAGGCTGAAGGGCCCATAGACCATCCAGCTCACGGAACTATCCGGATAGTCCGCGCCACAGACGAGGGCGCTTCCATCCGAGCCACCGCCAGGAGCCCAGGCACTGTAGGTCCCATCGTGGGACCGGCAGTCGCGCTTCCCCCAGAAGTACTCCCCACTCTCAGGGCCGTTGTCGTCGGCAACTTCCCAGAGCCCCGGGAAGGCTCCCTCAAACCCCTCCTCCAGAATGGTCACCCAGCCATCCACTGCCTCCGGCTCGGCCTCCTTCGGGGATTCCGAAGAGCGGCGGGGCCCCCCGGGCAGGGTCAGATGCATCGGCATCGGAGGACGGGGCGTCCCCCCGCCCAGGCCTTCGCGGGGCACCGGTCCACCGTCGTGCACCACCACGCGCAACGAGAACTCGCGGGCCGGCGGAACCTCCTCCCACGGGCGGTGGTACACGAGCCGCAGCCACCCTTCGCCAGATCGGACGGGCACAAAGCGCAGCGTCTGTTCCTCTGGCGCGCCGAGGAGAGGGGTTCTCTGCCGGAAGAGCAGCGAGCCCAACGGCCGCAACAGGGACGGCTCCATCTCCGCCACATCCCAACGGTACCCTGTGGAGGGGTTGCTCTCCAGAACCACGGAGAGCGTCTGATCCCGCTCAAGCACCACCGTGGAGCCCTGGGCAGCTTCCCCGACCACCACCTCACCCGGAGCCCCTGGAGAGGTGGGGCCAGAAGGGGGGACCTCCGCCCGAGAGGGATCCGGCGCGGCCACTGCGCCGAGAAGGATGATCCCCAAGAAGCCGAGGAGCACGACCGCCAGAAGCTTTCGCTGGGAAGCCATCGTCCTTTCCTTTGCACGGCTCTGGATGCGCCCTGTGACGGACTGCAGGTTTCCATTCTAACACAGGGGTCCTTTTCGCACAATCCCGGCGCAATCCACGCTCTGTTCTATCTCGTGTTGGCGAGTTCGCAGCCACCGCATCTGCTGGCAGGGGCGACACATGCGCCGCCCGACCGCGGGCCCGTTTAAAAGCCGCCTGGGCCATTGCTCCACAAACGGCGGACACACAATCAACCGCTCATGCCATCCCCCCGTTTGACAAGCCTCCCTCTGCAGCGTATACTTTCCCGCGGCAGGAGACCAGCTTCCTTTGAAGCACCCAGAAAGCCCTATGGCCTCGCATGAGGAGGGTTCTGTGGACCCAGAAGAGACTTACCCCATGCTCAACGTAGAAGAGGCCACCGAAGAGGTCCTCAAAGCCTTCTCCCCCCTGGAGGTGGAGAGCGTCCCCATCCTGGAGGCCCTGGGCCGGGTCCTGGCGGAGGACATCTACGCCGACATGGACATCCCCCCTCTCCCCAACACGGCCATGGACGGCTACGCCGTGCGGGCCGAGGACACCCGCGGCGCAAGCAAGGAGCATCCAGTGCGCCTGCGCATCCTCCAGGACCTGCCGGCCGGCTACGTGACCGATGCCGAAGTGCAGCCAGGGACCGCCATCCGCATCATGACCGGCGCCCCCATCCCCCGGGGGGCCAACGCGGTCGTCCGCTTTGAGGACACCCGCGAGGACGGAGAGTGGGTGGAGGTCTTCCAGGAAGTCCCCCAGGGCAAGGAGATCCGCGAGGCGGGCGAGGACGTGCGGAAGGGGCAACTGGTCCTCCCCAGGGGCACGGAACTGCGGCCCCAGGAGATCGGCATGCTGGCCGCCCTGGGCCACCCCCGGGCCAAGGTGCACCGGCGGCCGCGGGTGGCCATCCTGGCCACGGGCGACGAGGTCATTGAAATTGAAGCCCCCTGGCAGCCGGGGAAGATCCGCAACGCCAACAGTTACTCCAACGCCGCCCAGGTCCTCCGCTACGGCGGCCAGCCCTTCCTCCTGGGGGTGGCTCGCGACGACATCGGCGAACTTACCGCCCGCATCCGTGCCGGGCTGCAGCAGGGCGTGGACCTCTTCCTCACCTCTGGCGGCGTCTCCATGGGCGACTTTGACGTGGTCAAGAAGGTCCTGGCTGCAGAAGGGGAAATGCGCTTCTGGCGGGTGCGCATGAAACCGGGCAAGCCCCTGGCCTTCGGCCACATCCAGGGGGTGCCCCTCCTGGGCCTACCGGGGAACCCGGTCTCGGCCATGGTCGCTTTTGAACTCTTCGCCCGCCCGGCCATCCTCAAAATGCTGGGCAAGACCAGGCTGGAAAAACCCTCAGTGGAGGCCATCCTGGCCGACCCCATCCCCCGCAAGGACAACCGGCGTCACTACCTGCGGGTCCAGATCACCCGGGAGGGTGGCCAGTACGTAGCCCGCCTGACCGGGGAACAGGGGTCCGGCATCCTCCTCTCCATGGTCCGGGCGCAGGGCCTGGCCATCATCCCCGAGGAGGCGCGGAGCCTCCCCGCAGGGAGCAAGGTCCGGGTGATGATGCTGGACTGGCCTGAGCAGGTGCTCTTGTAGGGGAGGGGAACGGTGCACGAGATCCTCCGAGACCTTCTGGAGGCCCTGGAGCGGCGCGACCCCGTGGCCCTGGTCACCATCGTGGAGGTCCGCGGGGCCTCCCCGGCCAAGGTGGGATTCAAGGGCCTGGTGTGGGCCGACGGCCGCTTCCAGGGGAACGTGGGCGGCGGCGCGCTGGAAAAGCGCATCCGGGAGGACGCCCAGCAGGCCCTGCGCGAGGGGAAGTCCCGCCTCGTCCACTACGCCCTGCGGGAGAGCGGCACCGACGCCGTAGGGATGGTGTGCGGCGGCGACGCCACCGCCTTCATTGAGGTCTTCGCCCCGCCTCCCCGGCTGCTCATCGTCGGCGGCGGGCACGTCGGCCGGCCCCTGGCCGAGATGGCCCGCGTGGTGGGCTACCAGGTGGACGTGGTGGACGTGCGCCCGGAGCGCGGCACTCAGACCGCC
>JBMFPD010000208.1:0-5876 GCA_049969295.1 Anaerolineae bacterium
GGAAGAGCGGCCCTGCCCAGTAGGGCACCCATGCCACGTCCGCCCCCAGTCGGCGGCAGGCCACGGGGAAAGCCGCTTGTTCAAAGGCCACCTTTCCCCAGGGACCCCATCTCCTGCCCAGCCCCCGGAGCACCGCGACCCGCACTCCCACCATCCTTGGGGCATCGGCACTCCCCGGGGGCAGGACCACCGTCCAGCGCACCTCAGGCTCCAGGCCCGCCAGGGTCTGGAGCAGGTGGTGCAGGTACTGGCCGCTCCCGATATCCCTGCGCCCCCAGAACCAGCCGTTGACGACGACGTGCATGCGCCCCTCAGCGGAGGACCCGCTCGTCGCCCACGCGGCGGGTGATGCGCCGCTCGTCCAGGTGCTCCATCAGGGCCAGGGCATATTTGCGGCTGGCGTTGAAGAGGTCCCGCACCTGGGCCACGGTGATGCTCCCGTGCTCCTGGATGAAGGCCACCACCCGCGCCACCATCTCCTCGTAGGTCTCCCGGAGGAAGAGGACCTCGTCGCTCACCCGCACCAGGCGCCCCTGGGCCACGAGCGCCCCCAGCACGTCCTCCCCCACCGCGGCCACGGCCTGGGCCCAGGAGGGCGGGGTGTAGGGCTGGGCGCGGAACTCCGCAAGGAGCCGCTCCACCGCCTCTTCCTGGGCCGGGGTGAAGCGGACCTCGTGGGTCGCCAACCACACCGCCGCTTCTGAGGCCCGGACCTCGCCCTCCCCGACGGCGCGGTCCACCACTTCCTGAAAGGTGCGGCCCGGCAGGCCCAGGCGGGACTTCAGCTCCTCCCGCGGCATCCCCTGGCGCAGAGGGTACTGGCGGTGGTACTGGGCCAGGGCCTCCCGCAGGCGCTCCAGGAGGGCCGTCCATGCGCTGCGGGAGACGAGCGTCTTCCCACCCGCCACGACCTCCCGCGCCGGAGGGGGCGTGCCTTCCCCACTCCCCAGCACCAGCAGCCGGCCGTCCGAAAGGAGGGCCTCCAAGGCCTGGAGAGCGGCCTCCTCGCCCAGGCCGCTCCGCTCCACAAGGTCGCGCGCCGGCAGAGGCCCGGCCTGGTCCGCAGCCTGGAGGAGAAGGTCCTCAGGTGAGCCCCGCAGGAGCACCTCCAGGGAAGCCAGGACCTCCGGCTGGAACCGGCGGTGCATCCGGGGCGGGTGGGGCTGCACCACGAGCCCCCCGCCGATGGTCTCGCTGGGGGAGGGCCGGCGGAGGATGAAGCGGTCCCCCCGCACCAGGGCCATGGGCTTCTGGAGCCGCAGCTGCACCCAGCCCGACTCGCCCGGCTCCAGGATTTCCCGGTCCAGGAGGCGCACCCGGGCCATCCCCTCGGCGGAGCCGCAGAAGACCTCCACCTCCTGGCCGTGCTTCAGCGGGGCCTGGGCACTGGGCAGGTACCGCAGCCAGACGTCGGCAAGGCGCGTGGAGCGAAGCCACCCTGGAGTGGTCAGGACCTCGCCCCGCGCGATCTGGTCCTTGCTGATGCCGCCCAGGTTCACGGCCACCCGGCTGCCGGCACGGGCTACTTCCACCTTTTCCTTGTAACTCTGAAGGCCCCGGATCCGGGCGCGCAGGCCGGAGGGCTGCAGTTCCACCTCCTGGCCCACCTGCAGTTGCCCATCCAGGAGGGTCCCGGTCACCACGGTGCCGAAGCCAGCGATGGTGAAGGCGCGGTCCACAGGGAGGCGCGGCCGGGCCAGGTCCCGACGGGGCGCGGCCTGAGCCAGAGCCTCCGTCAGGGCCTGGACCAGGGCCTCCAGGCCCTCGCCCGTCCTGGCGGAGACCCGCACCAGAGGGGCCGAGGCCAGGGAGGTCCCTTCCAGGGCCTCGCGCACGTCAGTTTCCACCAGGTCCAGCCACTCATCATCCTGAACCAGGTCCATCTTGGTCAGGGCGACCACGCCGTGGCGCACCTCCAGGAGGTCCAGGATGGCCAGGTGCTCGCGGGTCTGGGGCATGACCCCCTCGTCGGCGGCCACCACCAGGAGCGCGGCGTCAATGCCCCCCACGCCGGCCAGCATGTTCTTGATGAAGTCCTTGTGCCCGGGCACGTCCACGATGCCGACCCGTTCGCCCGTGGGGAGGGTCAGCCAGGCGAAGCCCAAGTCAATGGTCATCTGGCGCTCTTTTTCTTCCTTGAGGCGATCTGGGTCAATGCCCGTGAGGGCCAGGACCAGGGTGGACTTCCCGTGGTCCACGTGTCCGGCAGTGCCGATGACGCGCAAAGGGTGGTACCTCCTCTACTTGCGTTTTGCCTTCCACTGGTTGAACTCCGCAAGCCAGCGCTGCATCTCCGCGCTCTGGTGCGCGACCCACACTTCCTGCAGTTCCCAGAGGTCACGCACCTGCTCCCTGACCTGCTGCAGATGTTTCTCCAGGTCGGCCAGGCGCACGCGGAACTCCTCCATCACCTTGTCCTGCTTCTCCACCTGGTGGTCCCAGCGCAGAGTCTCCTGCTTCCAACGGCGCTCCTGCTCCGCCTGGAACTCTTCAAACTGCTTCAGTTGCCGCTCCTCAGCCAGGCGCTGGAGTTCTGCCACCTGGGCCTGCTCCCGACGCAGTTCCTCCCCCAGGTTCTGGAGGCGGGCCATCATGCGCCGGCCCTCCTCAAACTGCTCCAGGAACTGGACCATGCGCCCGCTGAACTCTTCCAGGCGCTTGGCCCAGGCCTCCCAGTCCCGGGCCTGCTGGGCGACCTTCCGTTCCCGCTCCTGGTCGGCGAGGAGCAGTTTCTCCAGGGTGCGGGTCTGTTCGGCCTTGAGGTCGTCTCGCATCCGCCAGAGGCTGGTGAGGCGCTCCTCGGCGCGCTGGACGGCGTCGGCCGCCACCGTCAGGCGCCCGTCCAGGGCGTCCAGCCGCTTGAGGAGCTCCTCCTGCTCTGTGACGAGGTCGGCGAGGCGCCGCGCGTCCTGGCGGCGCTGCTCCTCCAGGAAGAGGAGGGTCTTGCCCTGGGCCTCGTCAGAGCGGCGGAGTTTGTCCAGGTCCTGCCGCAGGCCCTGGACGCTCGTGTGGAGCCGTTCCGCCTCCGCTCGGGCCAGGGCCACATCCTCCCGCAACGGTGCGAACTGCTGGACCTGCTTCTGGAGTTCGTCCAGGGCGCGGGCCTGGGCCTCCTGGTCCCGCAGGCGCAGGGCTTGCGCCTCGCGCGCCACCTGGCGCTGCTCTTCCACGTGCCTCTGGAGCACGAGTTTCACTTCTTCTTTGAAGTTGGCCAGGGCCTCCTCAAACTTGGCCAGTTTCATCAGTTGCGCCTGGGTGTTGCTCAGGCGGGCCTGGAGTTCGCGGTGCTGGCGGCCCAGGTCCTGGAGGTCGGAAGTCAGGCTTTCCACCCGCTGCTGGAGCTGCAGGAGCAGTTCGCGGTCGCGGCGGCGGCTCTCGTCCAGCCACCCTACGGTCTGGGCCAGTTCGGTCAGGTCCATGGTCATTTTGGCTATCTCTCCATAAGAAGGGTTGGCTCGGCCGGTCTAGGCGCGGCGCGGGCTGCGCTTGGGATTCAGTTCCTCCACTTGCCCGGTGACGAGGAAGAGCACCCTCTCACCGATGTTGGTGGCCCGGTCGGCCACCCGCTCCAGGTTGTGGGCCACCCACAGGAGGTAGGTGGCGCGCCGGATGGTGCGAGGGTCGTTCATCATGAAGACCAGAAGTTCCCGAAAGACCTGGTCATAGAGGGCATCCACGTCGTTGTCGGACGCGGCAACCTCCTGCGCCGCTTCTGCATCCCGGTCCACAAAGGCCTGCAGTTCCCTCCGCAACATGTCGCAGGCGATCTCCATCATGCGCGGGATGTCAATGAGAGGCTTGAGGAGCGGCTCCTGCGAGAGGATGACCGCCAGTTTGGCGATGCCCTCCGCATGGTCCCCCATCCGTTCCAGGTCCGTGGCGATCCCCACCACGGAGAGGATGATGCGCAGGTCAATGGCCGCGGGCTGTTGGGTGGCGATCAACACGTGGCAGCGCTCCTCCAAGTTGCGCTGCATCTGGTTGATCTCCACGTCGGTCTCCACGATGCGCTGGGCCAGATCGGCATCCTGCTGCGCCAGGGCCTGCACCGCCAGGCGGATGGCCTGCTCCACCCGCTGGCCCATCTTCAGCAGGTCCTGCTCCAGGGACCTCAGTTCCGCGTCCAGCCGGGCGCGCCCCATCGCCCACACCTCCTTACCGGTGGGGACCGTCTCACTCCTGGATGATGACCGGCGTCCCCACCTCTGCCCAGTCGTAGATCAGTTTCGCGGCCTCGGTGCTGAGGATGATGCACCCGAAGGAAACCCGCTGCCCCAGGTATCCATCCCAGAGGATCTGACCGTTGGAGAGGATGGGCAGCGCGTGGATGCCGTTCTCCAGACCGCCCGACCAGTAGATCCCAAGCCAGTAGGGCATCTTCAGGTTCCAGGTGCTGGCATAGGCCATGGGGATTTTGTCCAGTACCTGGTAGTGCCCGGGCACCGTCGGGCTGGATGCCGATCCTGTGGAGCAGACGAAGCTGTAGACCAGGCGCTCGCCCTCGTAGGCGTAGAAGTGCTGCTCCGAGAGATCCACCACAATGCGCTTCTCTGTGGCAGGTGTGGGCGTGGGGGTCGGGAAGAGGAGGACGATCACCTCCCGGTAATGGGCGCGTGCCTCTTCGCCCTCCGGGTAGACTTCCAGGGCCTGGTCCAGAGCACGGCGGGCAGCTCCCAGGTCCCCGGCGGCCCGTTGGGCCAGGCCGAGGTTCAAGTAGGCGCTGTAGAGCAGTTCCCGCACGTCGCAGTAGGCAGGGTCAATGGCGTACACCCGGCGGAGGGCTTCCACAGCACCGGCCCAGTCGCCGGCCCGGTGGCGCTCCATCCCCTCTACGTACAGTTGGGCCGCCTCCCGCTCCTGCTGGACGCGCCCGTCCTGGGGGCTGAGGGCTACGGCGCGGTCCACGGTGCGCAGGGCCTCGTCCAAATAACCCTGAGCGGCCAGGGCGCGGGCCTGCGCCAGATAGGCCGCGAGGAGAGCCTCCCGGACCAGGGCATCGGCAGGGGCGGCGGCGCGCATCTCCTCCAGGAGGGCAATGGCCTCAGTCCAGCGGCCGGCGTCCCGGGCCGCCTCCACCAGGGGCCACTGGGCCTGGACCCAGGCCTCCGGGGCCGAGGGCAAGAGGCCTGGAGGAGCGGGCGTGGCGTCCGTGGCCGGGGGCTGGCCCAGGCCAGGAAGCGCCGCCATCGCCAGGCCCAGGGCGAGGAGCAGGACCAGGAACCCTCCCCCGACCCAGAGGCGGGCTGGAAGCCGCCGGAGCCGCCCGGGCCAAGGAGGGCGGATTTCCGCTCCTGGGGCCTCGGGGACCTGGCCCGCGGGCAAGGGTTCGGGAACAGGCGGCCTCCGCCCCACCCCACCAGCCCTGGCGCGCGCCGCCAGGTCCCGCACGAAGGGAGCCTGCATCGGCTCTAAGGCCTGGCCAGCGGCAAGCCGCCCCCGGACCCAGCGCAGAGCCTGTCGGGCTAGGGCATCCTGGGGCGCGAGGTCCAGGGCCCGGGTCAGGCAGGAGAGGGCCTCCCAGGTATTGGGGGTGAGCACAGCCAGCCAGAGCCAGGCTTCGGCATTCTGGGGGTCTGCGGCGACGAGGTTCTGGAAGCAGCGACGGGCTTGCTCCACCCTCCCGGCCAGGGCCGCGCGCACCCCGGCCGCAAAGCGCGCCTCCCCCTCGCCAGGCGGGAGGTCCCCTGGCTTAGCCTGGGATGGTGAGGGTTCTCCCCGACCGGTGGCCATCTGAGCCTCCTCCTGTGGGCACATTCATTATAGCATCAAACCTGCCGTGAGGCAATGGGTTGCAGTCTACGTTCAGGGCTTTTCATTGTTCTGACGAAAGGGTATACTGGAGATAGATCAAGGCTGAGGGAGGTGGTGGTATGGAG
>JBMFPD010000209.1:0-5732 GCA_049969295.1 Anaerolineae bacterium
CAGGCAGTGTCGCCATCCACCAGGCCCTTCAGGGCGGCCAGGTCCCCGCGGGGGTCCTCGTCGCCGACGATGGTGAGGTTCATCCCCTGGGTGTAGGTGCGGACCACCTCCCGGTACTCCGGGTGGATGCTGGAGGCCAGGACCACCTTCTTGCGCTTGAGCCGGGCGACGTTCAGGGCCATGATGACGGCCTCGGCCATGGCCGTGGCCCCATCGTAGTGGGAGGCGTTGGAGACCTCCATGCCGGTCAGGTCGCAGATCATGGTCTGGTACTCAAAGATGGCCTGGAGGGTCCCCTGGCTGATCTCCGGCTGGTAGGGTGTGTAGGCTGTGTAGAACTCGGAGCGGCTGAGGATGTGGTCCACGACGCTGGGGATGTAGTGGCGGTAGGCCCCTGCGCCCAGGAAGCAGAGGTAATGGTCCAGGTCTGCGTTCTGCTCGCTCAGGAAGCGCAGTTCCTGGAGGATCTCCATTTCCGACACGGGCGGGGGCAGTTCCAGGTCCGGGAAGCGGTGCTCGGCAGGGACGTCCTGGAACAAGTCTTCCACCTTCTCCACCCCGATGCGCCGGAGCATCTCCCGCCGTTCCCGCTCGGTGTTCAGGACGTAGGTCATCTAATGCTCTCCTTTCTCCAGGGCCTCCTGGGCGAACTTCTCGTAGGCGGCGGGGTCCATCAGGGCGTCCAGTTCGCCCAGGTCTGTGGGCCGGAACTTGATGAACCATCCCTTGCCATAGGGGTCCTGGTTCACCAGTTCCGGGGCGTCCTCCAGCGCGCCGTTGACCTCCTGGATTTCGCCGCCGATGGGCATGTAGCAGTCCGAGGCTGCCTTGACCGACTCCACCGTGGCGAAGACTTCCTTCTGCCCGAAGGACGCGCCCACTTCGGGCAGTTCCACGTAGACGATGTCCGACAGTTGCTGCTGGGCGTAGTCGGTGATGCCGGCCCAGGCTACATCACCCTCCACGCGGACCCACTCGTGGGTCTCCGTGTACCGACAGGTTGGATCCACCTTGATGCTCATCTCGTGCACCTCCCCAGAAAGTATTTCGGTTTTGCGCGCTTCCTGAACCCACCCGCTACCGGCGGTACGCCGGCCGGTAGAAGGGTTTCTCCACCACCCTGGCCCGCTTGACCTTGTCGCGGATGAGGACGCCGATCTCCGTGCCGAGGGCGCTGTGCTCTGCTGGCACGTAGGCCAGCCCCACGTATCGGTCGGTGGACGGGGAGTACATGCCCGTGGTGACCTCGCCGACGGAGACGTCGCCCACGAGCACCTCGTACCCGTGGCGCGGCACGCCCCGGTCCACCATCTCAAAGGCCACCAGTTTGTAGTCAGGGCCTTCCAGTTTGATCTTGAGGAGGGCCTCCCGGCCGATGAAGTCGCCCTTGTCAAAGCGGACGGCCCACCCCAGCCCTGCGCCGATGGGGTCCAGGTCCGGGCCGATCTCCTGGCCGTAGAGGGGCATGCAGGCTTCAAAGCGGAGGCTATCGCGCGCTGCAAGCCCGATGGGCAGGAGCCCCTCCGGCTGGCCGGCCTCCATCACGAGGTCCCAGACGCGAAGGGCCTGTTCCGCCGGGAAGAACAGTTCAAAACCGTCTTCGCCGGTGTAGCCCGTGCGCCCCACGAGCATGGGCACCCCCGCGACCTCCGTCTCCACCGCGGTGTGGAAGGCCACCCTGGAGAGGTCCGTCGGGGTCAGCTTCTGCAGGATGGCCTCGGCTCTGGGCCCCTGGAGGGCCAGCATGTAGGTCTCTTCGGAGATGTTGCGGACCTCCACCTGGAAGCCGTGGGTGTGGGCCTGGAACCAGTGGGTATCTTTCTCGTTGTTGGCCGCGTTGATGGCGAGGAAATACCGGTCGGGGAGGCGGTAGATGAAGATGTCGTCCACCACGCCGCCATCGTCGTAGCAGACCAGGGCGTAGTGGGCCTCGTACAGGCGCATGCGGGCCACGTCCCAGGTGACGAGGCGCTGGAGATAGGCCAGGGCGTCGGGCCCGCGCACCTCCAACTGGCCCATGTGGTCAATGTCAAAGAGACCTGCCTTCTCCCGCACGTTGAGGTGTTCCTGGACCGGGCCCGTGGGGTACTGGACGGGGAGAGCCCACCCCGCGAAGTCCACGATCCGGGCCCCGAGGGCCGCGTGCCGTTCGTACAGCCGGGTTTGCTTCATCGCGTTCTCCTCCCAGAGAGGTGTGCCGCGCGTGTCGCAGCGGATGAGAAGGACGCGCCGCCCTCCAAGAGGACACAGGCGGCAGAAAAAGAGGGATGGCGCGGTAGACACCTGCCATCCCTCCTCTGTCCTCGGACCTGAGAGTTTGCCCGGCCAGGTGGGCCAGGCTTACCCCTTCGGTGCGGCCCCAGGCCGACTCTCCAGAGCGCTGTCCCAGCGCGATCCTTTTGCCTGAGAGATTCCCCAGGGGCTGTGGCGCACCCCTGGGATGCCCCTTCGGCGACCGAAGGGCGCAGCGCCCTCCGGTGCTCTCTCGCGCTGATCATCCAGCCCGCAATATGCAATTGGCATCCTGCAAGAAGTCTAACACAACTGGTGAGGATTGTCAAAGAGCACGCGTTGCCGCAAGGGCAAGGGGCCCTTTGCGTCCCCTCAGTGGTACCTCTTCACCTCAAAGCGGTACATCTGCACCGGCTCGTCCGGGTCGTCAATGCCGGCCTTGTGGACGCGGGTGCAGTAGATCTGCTCCTCCACGGTGCGGATGCCCGGGATGTCCGGGAGGAGCAGGCCCCGCTTCCAGGGGTGGCGCAGCGACTGCACGATGAGGCCGTAGCGCTTGGGGTCCAGGTCCTCAGGGCCTTGGATGGGCTCTGGGGGCGTGAGGACGTCCACGGAGATCTCCAGGTCTTCCAGTTCCCAGGGGCGGACGGGTGGGAAGCGAGGGTCCTGGGTGGCAGCGCTGATGGCGTTGCGGATGACCTCCTGGGCGATGTTGGGCTGGGTGGGCTCAATGGTGCCGATACAGCCCCGCAGGTTGCCCTTCTTGTCGTGCAGGGAGACGAAGACGCCAGCGCGCCCCTGCATCTCCGGCGTGAGTTCCGCAGGAGGCTTGATGACCTCCCCCCGCCGCACGTACGCTTCAATGGTCTTGCGGGCCAGTTCTACCAACGGA
This sequence comes from Anaerolineae bacterium, assembly GCA_049969295.1. Lineage (GTDB taxonomy): Bacteria > Chloroflexota > Anaerolineae > DTPP01 > DTPP01 > DAOTYM01. Next base: position 3,125 of record JBMFPD010000209.1, read on the forward strand.
TGGGCCATGGCTTCCCTCCAGAAGGCGCTCCACTGCACCTTTGCCGCCGGACCCAGTTCCGGCGTCCCGCCCGTAGCGCCACAGGCGCGGCAATCCTCTGCTCCAGGAACAGTGTACCGGAGAACGGCGTCTCGCGCAAGCGCGAATCGGTGTGTTGCGGTTGCGTTTCGCGCTGGCCGTCTGCGCGGCCCCGCCGCCTGCGGCAGCACCGGGGGATGGGGAGAGGTGCGTCTGGAAGCCGCGCCCGCCGCCCCTCAGGACAAGAATCCCAGGCGCGTGCCGACCGGGAACGGCTGCACCCGGTCGCCGAGGACCTGGACCAGGCGGCACAGGGCCCGTTGTCCTGTGCAATGGTTGAGCCAGAGACGCTGCACGGAGAGGTCCGCCAGGAAGCACACCACCTCTTCCAGGTGCGCGTCATCCGCCTCTATCAGGTGCGCGCCCCCCACGATCCCCCAGATGGGGCCCCCGAAGGTCCGTTGCACGTGGCGGAGGGTGTTGATGAGGCCCGCATGGCAGCATCCGCAGACGACCACCCAGCCCTCTTCCACCTTCAGGACCAGGGCCTGGTCATCCCGGTAGGGATCGGGGACGTAGCCCCCATCCCCCTGCACGAAGTGGTGCGGGCTGCGGCCTTCTGGGGCGGAACGCTCCCCGATCTCCCCACTGAGCCAGACGCCCGGCGCGATCTCCACCGGTTCCGTGCCCAGGCGCAGGTCAAACCAGTCCTCCAGGTGCTCCAGGCCCGGGGGAAGGCCCACCTGGCGGTAGCCAGCCTCCACGCGCCGGAAGCGGGGCCGAAAGAGGTCCGCATGGGCGAACAGGGGGATGCGCCGGGCCCGTCCTATGAGGGCGAGGAGCCCCCCTGTGTGGTCCTGGTGGGCGTGGCTCAGGGCCACGGCGTCCAGCCAGGCGGGGTCAAAGCGGAGGAGGTGGAGGTTGTGGGCCAGGATCGTCCCGCTGGCCCCCGTATCCCACAGGATGCGGGCCTGAGGCGTCTCAAGGAGGAGCGACAGCCCGTGCTCCCCCCAGAACTCCCCACGGTGGGCCACGGTGTTATCTACCAGGCAGGTGAGGTTCACAGGTGGTGGGCCTCCTGTTCCTGTTGCATGTGCTCTTCGTACTCCTGCAGGAAGGCCTGGAGGAGGCGGACCGTCTCGCGGAGGTCCGCGACCCACGAGGCGAGGACCTGATCGCCCAGGGGCGTGAGGCGGTAGACCCTGCGAGGGGGTCCGGACGAGGCCGTGGTGTCCCAGGCAGAGGTCACCAGCCCCTGCTCCTCCATGGCCCGCAGGGCCCGGTAGACCATGCTGGAGTCCACAGGGGCACAAGGACCCTGCGTGGCCTCCGAAGGGCCAAGGCCCAGGGCACCGAGCCGCTCCGCCAGTTCGTAGCCGTGGGCTGGACCGTGGTGCAGGAGGAGCAGAAGGCACGGTTCCACAAAGCGGTAGATCCGACGGGGACAGGCTTCCCCTTCGCGGCCCCGTCCCCAGCGGCCGTGTCTTGGCATTTTCTCCACCTCTCCCAGAGGGCTGCCTCTGCCGCCCACCCGCGGCTTCAGGCTGCCCAAGCCTCTATGTGCAAAAGTCAGTTAGAGTATAACACGGGCCGGATGCCCTTGTCAAACGCGGCTGCCAGTTGACAGCCAGGCCTGGCAGGAGTACAATGCGGCCCGCAGCCTTGCTGAGGGAGAGTGGTCACCGTGGAAGAAGTGCCCGAAACGCCGCGACGTGCCCTCGTCATCATGGCCCATCCGGACGATGCAGAGTTCTCCTGTGCGGGGACCATCGCCCGCTGGGTCCGGGAAGGGGCCGAGGTCATCTACGTCCTCTGCACCGACGGCGAACGGGGGTGCAACGACCCCCATTGCGACCCCTTTGAACTGGGGAGGTTGCGCAAGGAGGAGCAGCGTGCTGCCTGCCGGGTGCTGGGGGTGCGGGAGGCGATTTTCCTGGGGTACCCCGATGGGACGCTGCAGCACACCCTCCTCCTGAGGCGGGACCTGACCCGCCTCATCCGGCAGTACCGGCCGGACACCGTCGTCTGCGGCGACCCCACCGTGCGCTTCTCCCGGGGCATGTACCTGAACCACCCGGACCACCGCGCCGCGGCGGACGCCGCCTTGGATGCTGTCTACCCCTCCGCCGGCTCCTACTGGATCTTCCCGGAACTCCTGGACCAGGGGTTCAAGCCCCACGACGTGGACCAGGTCTACCTGGCCACCCCCCAGGAGCCCAACTACTGGGTGGACATCACCGACACCTTGGACGCCAAGATTGAGGCCCTGAAGTGCCACCGGAGCCAGGTGAAAGATTTTGAGGGCCTGGAGGAACGGATCCGTGCCTGGGCCGAACTCACGGCCCAGGGGCACAGCATGCGCTACGCCGAGGCCTTCCGCCGGCTGGTCCTGCGGCGCTGAGGCAGCCCCAGCGCACGGGCCAGAGGACACGGAGGCCCCCGGCGGTGGATTGGAACGGTGGGCACTCTCTACCTCGTCGCCACACCGATCGGGAACCTGGACAGGAGCGGGATCAGGGCACCGGTGCCGGTGCCGACCTCCAGGATGGCCCGCGCCGCGCCCAGTTCGGCGGCGAAGGACGCCAGCAGC
>JBMFPD010000210.1:0-5721 GCA_049969295.1 Anaerolineae bacterium
GTCTTCCTGCTGGTCCTCGCCCTCACCCTGCTCCTCCTCTTCCAGGGGGGATACCTGAAGGCGGTGGAGTCCATCGCCCTGGGCATCCTCAAGCCCCTGGAGGGCGCGGCCAGCGCGGCCGCTACGGGGGCCGCACGCCTGGTGGAGGACGCACGCGACCTCCGCAACCTCCAGGAACGGTACGCCGTGCTGGAGAAACAGGCCAACGATCTCCTCATTGAGAACATCCGCCTGCGCGAATTGGAAGCCGAGAACGAAGCCCTGCGCCGTCTCCTGGGGTTCGCCCAGGCCAACCCCGACCTCCAAGTGAGGGCGGCCACGGTCCGAGGCCAGGTCATCGGGCGCGACCCCACCAACCTGGCCCGCTACCTCATCCTGGACGTGGGTGAACGGGATGGCATCCGCCGCAACATGCCCGTCGTCACCGACGAAGGGCTGGTGGGCACCGTGGACCAGGTCTACGCCACGGCGTGCAAGGTGCGCCTCATCAACGACCTGGACCACACGGTGAACGTTATCTTCCAGCGCTCCCGGGTCAAGGCCGTGGCCCGTGGCCAGGTGGACGGGAACCTCCTGGTGGAGTGGATCCCCCAGGACCCCGACGCGGTGGCCGTGGGGGATATCGTCCTCACCTCCGGCCTGGGGGGACGGTTCCCCAGGCTCCTGGTGGTCGGCCAGGTCATTGCCACGGAGCAGCGCGACTACGAGATGTTCCGCAGGGCGGTCGTCCGCCCCGTGGTGGACTTTGAGCGGCTGGACTTCGTCCTGGTGGTCACCGGCTTCGTCCCCCTGGAGGGGCTGGAGGACCTCCTCACCTCGGAACCCCAGCCAGCCGCGCCAGGAGCGGAGGGGACACGGTGACCCTGTACCTTTCCGTCCCCATCCTGGCCCTCCTGGCCGTCGTCCAGTCCGCCGTGCTCCCCCGGTTCCCCGTGGCCGGGGTGCACCCCGACCTGGTGATGCTCGTGGTAGTGGCCTGGGGCCTCCTCCAGGGGAACCCCCAGGCTCTGGTCTGGGGCTTCATCGGGGGGACCTTCCTGGACCTCCTCTCGGGCCTCCCCTGGGGGAGCCAGACCCTCCCCCTGGTGGCCGTGGCCGGCCTCGCTGGCCTGGGCGGTGCGGGCCTCTTCGGCCACCACTTCGGGGTACCCTTTGCTGCCGCCCTCGTGGGAACGTGGCTGTACTACGCCTTCTCCCTCCTTGTCCTGAGCATGCTGGGGCGGGCCCTCCCGCCCGGCCCTTTCGTGTGGCAAGTGCTCCTGCCCGCCTCCCTCCTGAACACGCTGATCATGGCGGCCGTCCTCCCCCTGGCGGGCCTGCTGCACCGCTTGACCCATCGGGAGAGGTTGGAGTATGGATGACCATGCCGCCCGGGAACGGTCCCTCGCCCTGCGCCTTTGGGTGCTCCGGGGGGCTTTTTTCCTCGTCCTCGTGGGGCTCGCGGCCCGGATCGGCTTCCTGCAGGTTGTGCAGGGGGACCGTTACCGCGCCTATGCCGACGCCATGCGCATCCGCACCGTGAGCCTGGACGCGCCGCGGGGGGTCATCTACGACCAGGCGGGGAACCTCCTGGCCCAGAACCTGCCCAGTTTCAGCGTCTACCTCGTGCCCGGCGATCTCCCCGAGGACCAGGAGGCCCGCTACCAGGTCATCCTGCGGGCCCTCCAGATCGTCCAGGCGGTGGACGGCGACCGCTGGAGCCCGGTGGAAGAGCCCCCTCCGCCCCCACCGGAGCCCCAGGACCGCTGGGAACGCCTGAAGCCCTCCCCCACCCCCGAAGCGAAGCCCTTCAGCCTGCCGGACTACGCGTATAAGTGCTGGAAAAGGGCGGAGGACCTCTTGCACGTAGCCCCCTCCACCCCCGTGCCTGTGGCGGAGCACATCTCCCGGGACGCAGCCATGATCCTGGAAGGAGCCCACCTGGACCTCCCCGGCGTGCACGTGGAGGTGCATGCCCTGCGCCACTACCCCACAGGCCAACTGACCGCTCACATCGTCGGCTACGTAGGGCACATCCCCAGCGACGCGCTCCAGGACTATCTGGAGCGGGGCTACGAGGTCAACGACTGGATCGGCCTGAGCGGCGTGGAAAGGTGGTACGAGGAGGCCCTGCGCGGCAAGAAGGGGCTCAAACAGGTGGAGGTGGACGTCCTGGGCCGTGAGGTGCGCACGGTTGGGGAGGTTGTCCCCCCCACCCCAGGGTACAACCTCGTCCTCTCCCTGGACCTGGGCCTGCAACGCGCGGCGGAAGCAGCCCTGCGGCGCGGCATGCGGGAGGCCAACGTGGGAAGCGGCGTGGCCATCGCCATGGACCCCCGGGATGGGCGCATCCTCGCCCTGGTCTCCCTCCCGGCCTTTGACAACAACCTCTTCGCCGCCGGCATTGACCTGGAGGACTACCGCCGCCTCACCGAGGACCCCAACTACCCCCTCATCAACCACGCCATCTCCAGCATCTACCCGCCCGGCTCCACCTTCAAGATCGTGCCTGCCTCCGGAGCCCTGCAGGAAGGCGTGGTCACGCCCAATACCCGCCTCACATGCGAGGGTGTCATGTGGGTGCCCCACCGTTACTTCCCCGACGACCGCAGCATGGACCAGCCTTTCTACTGCTGGATCCACAAATCCGGCACCGGCCACGGCCCCATTGCCCTGCGGGATGCCATCGCCGTCTCCTGTGACATCTACTTCTACAAACTGGCCGGGGGCTACCAGGACTTCCAGGGCCTGGGCCTGGACGCCCTGCGGAAGTACGCCCTGCTCTTCGGCCTGGGCGAACCCACGGGCATAGACCTGCCCGGGGAACTCCCGGGCCTCGTGCCCGATGCCCGCTGGAAGCGCCTCCACTGGGCGGAAGCGTGGGTCACCGGCGATACCTACAACATGGGCATCGGCCAGGGGTTCCTCCTCACCACCCCCCTCCAGATGCTCAACGCCACCGCCGCCGTGGCCAACGGGGGCACCCTCTACCGCCCCCGCCTCGCCCTCCGCCTGACCGATAGCGAAGGCCGCACCGTCCAGGAGTTTCCCCCGGAGGTCATCCGCCAGGTCCCCGTGGACCCCGAGAACCTGGCGCTCGTGCGGGAGGGGATGCTCGCCGCTGTGGAGTGGGGAACGGCCAAGGGGGCTTACCTGCCCGAAGTGGCCGTGGCCGGGAAGACCGGCACCGCCGAGTTCCCCGGCCCCAGGGACGCCAAGGGCAACCTGCCCACCCACGCCTGGTTCACCGCCTTCGCGCCCTACGAGGCCCCGGAGATCGCGGTGGTGGTTTTCCTGTACGGGGGCGGAGAGGGCTCCAAGACCGCCGTGCCCATCGCCGCGGAGATCCTGCGCTACTACTTCGGGCTGTGAGGCACAACCTCAGCGCCACTGATCCCACCCGGGCTGTGACCGCGCCACTGTCACCGCCCAGACCTCCTTTGCGCCTCCCTCCAACAGGGCCTGGCCCGCAGCGTAGAGCGTGGCCCCCGTGGTGCAGACATCGTCCACCAGGGCCACGCGCTTCCCCCACAGAGCCTCCCCTGCGCATTGGAACGCCCCGGCCACGTTCCGCTGCCGCTCCTCGCGCGAAAGCCCGACCTGGGGTGGCGTGGCCCGCACCCTGCGCAGAGAGGCCTCGTCCACGGGCCTCGCGATCAGCCGCCCCAGTTCCCGCGCCAGGAGCGCTGCCTGGTTGAACCCGCGCTCCTGCTCCCTGGCGGGGTGCAAGGGGACCGGGACCAGCACCTCGGCCTCCAGGCCCTGCTCGCCCCACATCTGGCGCAGGACGCGGGCAAGGGGCTCTGCAAGGGCTCTCTGGCCAGAATACTTGAGACGGTGCACGGCCTCTCGGACTGGCCCCTCAAAATAGGTGGCGGAGCGGATGTGGATGGGCGAAGGGGGCAAGACAGCACAGGTCGGGCAGAGCCCTGCCCGGGGGATCGGCATCCCGCAGCGCCCGCACACAGGGGACGGAACCCACGAAAGGGCCTCCCAGCAGCGGACACAGAACCAGGAGCCCACCGCCCCGCACCCCCCGCAGCGGGGCGGGAAGAGGAGGTCCAAAAAGGCCCGGCCAAGGGCCTGGAGGCGTCCCCCCAAGCCCCTGGGCCGGGCCCCTTCCCCGGCAGGCAGCGCCATGTCCGTCCCCAGCCGCCTAGAACATGCCGATGACGCCGGCGTTCTTCACTGTCAGGGCGGCCGGGCCGAAGAGCATGATGAGGATGGCCGGGAAGATGAGGAAGGCCAGGGGGATGAGCATCTTCACCGGCGCCTTCTGCGCCTTCTCCTCGGCCCGCTGGCGCCGCCGGATGCGCATCTGCTCCGACTGGATGCGCATGACCTTGGCGATGCTCACGCCCAACTGGTCGGCCTGGATGATGGCGGCCACGAAACTGGTGAGGTCCGGCACGTCCACCCGTTCGGCCATGTCCCGCAGGGCCTCCCGACGGGACTTCCCCATGCGCATCTCCGTGAGGCAGCGGTTGAAGGCCCTGGAGAGTTCGTTATCCCACTTCTCCACCACCTTGGCCATGGCCGCGTCAAACCCCAGACCCGCCTCCACGCAGATGGTCAGAAGGTCCAACACGTCCGGCATGGCCTTGACGATGGCCTCCTTGCGGGCCTTGATCTTCTGCCCCAGCCACAGGACGGGCAGGTAGAAGCCCAGCGCGCCCACGACCAGGGTCATGAAGAGCCGGGCCCCCAGCCCCGACTTGGTCAGGGTGAAGAGGCCGAAGGCCAGCCCTCCCAGGAGGATGCCCATCAGCCCCCGGATGCCCAGGAACTCCGTGGGTCCCCAGTTGTTGGGGTTGCCGGCCATCTCCAGTTTGAGGCGCGTCTTCTCCAGGTTCCTCTGAGGGGCCAGGCGGGCGATGAACTGGGCGATCGCCCGCAGGAGCGGCTTGACGACCCGCTCCGAGAAAGGCTGGGAGAGCTCTATCTCCTCCAGCGTCAGGGGGCGGCCGCCGTATTCCAGCAGGCGCTCCTGCACCTGGTCGGCCGGCCTCGGCGCGGCAATGCCCAGGAAGATCAGGAGGATGCTGACCCCAGCGAACAGGGGCACCAGGATCAACAGCAGGTCCATCGCGCTCACCTCCTGACGGGTCCCTCACACCTCAATGGCTACGATGCGGCGGATGATGAGGTAGCCTGCGACGACGATGGTCGCCGCGACGCCCAGCATGATCCAGCCGCACGGTTCGGCGAACATCTGCCCCATGTAGTCGGCACTGAGCAGGTACATGATGAGGCCCAGCGCCACAGGCAGGAGGCTGATGATGTTGGCCGAGAGCATCTGCATGGCGGTCAGGACCCGGATCTCCCCCTGGATGCGCACCCGCTCCCGGATGGTGAAACTGATGGTATCCAGGATCTCGGCCAGGTTCCCGCCCACCTCGTGCTGGACCTTGATGGCCGTGATGAGGAGGTCCAGATCGTCGCTCTGGATGCGGCGGAGCATGTTGTCCAGGGCCTGGTTGAGGGAAAGGCCCAGGCCCACCTCCTTGACCACGCGGGCGAACTCCTCGGAGATGGGCGGAGGCATCTCCTTGGACACGGTCTCCATCGCCTGCAACTGGCTGTAACCGGAGCGGAGCCCGTTCACCAGGAGGTTGATGGCGTCGCTCAACTGGTCGTTGAAGCGGTGCAGACGGCTCCTCTGCCGCTGCCGGAGCCAGAAGCGGGGCAGGAAGGCCCCACCGATCCCCGCTGCAAAGCCGGCGAAGAGCGACCGGTAGAGGA
>JBMFPD010000211.1:0-5705 GCA_049969295.1 Anaerolineae bacterium
CAAAGTGTCACCAGAGTAGGACAACTGCGCGCAGTTGTCCTACTCCAGAAGCCTGAGTGCCGACGAGAAGTTTGCCACGCTCAGCCCAGAGACCCGGACCAGGGTAGCGTGACTGTTTGTGCAGACAAGTTCAGGAGGACGCCATGCTCACCGAAGCCCTGCTCGCCGCCGTAGCCGAAGCCGTCTTCGGCTACCTGCTCCAGGAGAGTGACCTGGCCAGTCAGACCCGGGCCGCCCTGGGCCTGGACCCGCAGGTCAAAGCGAGCATGCCGCGCCAGGGCCGCGAGGAGGTGGTCCAGCATGCCCACGCCCGTCTGCGCCTGGCACTGGCCGGATCCGTCCAGGTCCAGGTCCACTTCCACCTGCGTCTCCCGCGTCGTCCGTCTCACAGATCTTCTTCGGTTCATCCTTGTCCACCTCGCCAGATGTCCAGGTTCAGAAGGTCGTCGGGGTGCTCCACGACGAGGTCCGCGCCAGCCTCTCGGAGGCACCGCGCCGCCCGGTCCCGGTCCCCGGCCATGGCCGTGCAGCCGATGCCCAGGAAGGGCTGCACCTCGGCTGCCCGACGCGCGGCGCGCATGTCGTCGGGCTGGTCACCCACATAGGCGCAGGCCCGGCCGTCGCCCCCGGCCCGGCGGGCTGCTTCCAGGAGGGAATAGGGGTGGGGCTTGCCCAAGGGCTTCTCCCCTCTTTCGGCCTCTGCGGCCTGCACGTCCTCCAGGTCCACCACAGCCCTGAAATAGGGCGCGATGCGGAACCGGTCCAGGGCATAGCAGGCTTCGGCGCGGGGGCGGCCGGTGGCGATGGCCAGGGGGAGGCGCGCCGCCAGGGCCTCCAGCGTGCTGGGCGAGGGGATGAGCCGCTCCCGAGCGATGAGGCCCTCGCCCTCGTGCCAGATGGGCTCCTCGCCATAGGTGCGGATGAAGAGGTCCCGCCCGAGGTACAGTTCCTGGAACAGGCGCTGGACGAGGTTCGTGCGCCGCAGGTCTCCCTCGGCGAAGAGGTGGGCGCGGTTGGGGAAGTCCCCCAGGACGCGGCCCACGCCCTCCAGACCTCCACCGGCGGCCGCCACCTGCTGGGCGAAGGAAGCCACGTCCACCTGAGCCCAGAGGGCTGGGGCCAGGGCTGCGACGTCGGAACCGGTGCCCCAGAGGGCCTGGAGCACCTCCCGGGCGGAGGGCGTTGGGGGGAGACGTGGTGCTGGGAGGGGCGGGAGGTGCGCCAGGTAGAGGGCGATGAGGGCCGTGGTGAGGGCCCAGTCGTTGTTGAAGCCACGGGCCAGTTTCAGGGCGGCAACGTCCTCCAGGGTGATGACGTCCAGGACCCCTGGGGACCAATCCAGGAGCCGCTCCAGGTACCCCAACGCAGCGCGGCGGGCCGCCTCTCGGTAGGACTCCCGTACATCCACCAGGACGCCGTCCATGTCAAAGATGAGGACCTCCACGCGGTTCATCGCTGCTCCCTCCAGGCCGTGAGCGCACGCACAAGGCGGTCCGAATCCTCCGGGCGGCCCACGGAGATGCGCACGGCGCGCCCGAGGCGCGGGCCGCCGAACCACCGCAGCCAGATGCCCTGGGCCTCCAGGAAGGCCCGCAGTTCCGCCGGCTCGCCCTGCTCCACGAAGCAGAGGAGGAAGTTGCCCCGCGAGGGGAGGGGGCGGAGGACCCCCGAGACCTGCAGGCGGGCGAAGAGGCGCTCCCGCTCCTCCACGATCTTGCGCACATAGGCCAGGGCCAGGTCGGCCTGCTCCAGGCTGACGAGGGCCGCGGCGGCCGCCGCGGCGTTGACGTTGTAGGGTGGCCGCATCCTCTGGAGGAACTCTGCCAGGGCAGGGGACATGAGGCCGTACCCCAGCCGCAGCCCGGCCAGGCCAGCCCACTTGCTCAGGCTGCGGACGAGGACCAGGTTGGGCCATTCCTGCAGGAGCGGTGCGGCCGTCTCCCCGCTGAACTCGTAGTAGGTCTCGTCCAGGAGGACCCAGCGGCCTGTGTCCAGGAGGGCGAGGAGGCCGTCCCTGGGCAGGGGGTTGCCCGTCGGGTTGTTGGGGGAGCACACTACGATGACCCTGGTGCGCGGGGTCAGGGCCTTGAGGACCTCCCCCACGAGGACCTCAAAGGCCTCGTCCCGGGGGACCTCCAGCACCCGTCCTCGGTTCAGGCGGATGAAGAACTCGTACATGCCGAAGGTGGGAGGCAGGTTGACGGCTTCGTCCCCGGGCTCCAGCGTGGCCCGCAGCACCAGGTCTATCACCTCGTCGGCCCCGTTGCCCAGCACAACCTGGCCTGCGGCAAGGCCGTGGCCGCAGTAACGGGCCACCGCTTCCCGCAGCCGGGTGTAGGTCGCGTCGGGGTAGAGCCACGGAGAGAGCCCAGCCAGGGCTTCCCGCACCTGGGGAAGGCAGCCGTAGGGGTTCTCGTTGGCATCGGCCTTCAGGATGTCCTGGCCGGGCTCAGGGGCTTCGGGGGCCTGGGGCTCCTGGAAGCCGGGCCATTCCTGGAGGTCGGGACGCAGGGGCAGGGTCACTTCGTCCATCACCGCACCCCCTCCAGGCGCACCTGCACGGCCTGGGCGTGGGCTGGGAGCCCCTCGGCCTGGGCCAGGCGCACGACCGCCTCTCCCACGGCGGCCAGGCCCTGGGGAGCCAGGCGCTGCACAGGGACGATGCGGAGGAAGGACCAGAGGGAGAGGCCCGAGAAGGCCCGCGCTGCGCCGGCCGTGGGCAGGACGTGGTTGGGGCCGGTGGCGTAGTCGCCAGCGGCGACGGGGCTGTGGGCCCCCAGGAAGATGGAGCCGGCACAGGTCACCTGCGGCAGGAGGGCCCCCGGGTCTCGCACTACGAGCTGCAGGTGCTCCGGGGCAAAGCGGTTGGCGAACCCCACCGCTGCGTCCATGTCCCTGGCCACGAGGAGCCCCCCGTTCCGTTCCAGGGCGGCGAGGGCCCTCTCTCCGGTGGGGATGCCCCGGGCCAGGGCCCGCACCTCCTGCGCCACGGCCTGGGCCAGAGCGGGGGAGGTCGTCACCAGAAGGCACACGGAGTCAGGGCCGTGTTCAGCCTGGGCCAGGAGGTCCGCTGCCACCCAGCGGGGCGGGGCCGTCTCATCGGCCAGGATAAGGACCTCGCTGGGGCCCGCCGGCAGGTCCACGGCGACATCCTGGCTCACCCACACCTTGGCCGCGGTAACCCAGAGGTTCCCCGCACCGAAGAGTTTGTCCACCCTGGGGACCGTCTCCGTGCCGTAGGCCATGGCGGCGATGGCCTGGGCACCGCCCACCTTGAAGACCCGCTGGAACCCCGCGAGGTCCGCCGCGACCAGGGTGGGGGCAGGGATGGAGCCATCGGGGCTTGGAGGCACGCAGAGGATGCGGACCGGGCACCCGGCCAGCCGGGCGGGCACCCCGGTCATGAGGACCGAGGAGGGGTACACCGCGCGCCCTCCGGGCGCATAGCATCCCACCCGTTCTATGGGCCGCACCACCCACCCGGCCTCCAGGCCCGGGGCGAGGGGGACGAACCGTTCCTCCGGGCGCTGGAGCGCGTGGTACTCCTCAATGCGGGCCGCGGCTTCCCGCAGGGCCCTCAGGAGACCTTCGTCCACGGCGGCGTAGGCCTGGCGCCTTTCCTCCGGCGTGACCTCCAGGGAGGGAAGGTCCACGTTGTCAAAGGCGCGGGTGAAGTGGCGGAGCGCTCGGTCCCCCTCCGCGCGGACCTGCTCCACGATCTCCCGCACCTGGGGCAGGACCTCGCGGAAGGCGGTCCGGTTCCGGGCGACGAGGGCCTCCGCCTCTTCCGGTTGGAGTTCGTCCAGGGATCGGATGTCCATGCGCTGCCCTCCTCAAAGGCAAGGTAGAGCGGTCTCAGGGCGGAGCCGCTTTGGGGGCCACGCCCATGTTGCCACTGGAATCCCTTGGACTTGCTCGCCCTTGAGGAGGTGCAGGCTGTGCAGGGGCTCTCAGCGCCGGAAACAGAAGGGCGTGGCCACCTCGGGGAGACGGCCACGCCCGGAATGCGCTCCTTCGCTGCGTCAGGCGGTCAGGTGTTCCCCTCCGCCTCCCGGCGCGGGCCGTCCCCACCGTGGTGGTGGGAATGGGAGTGGATATGGGAGCCGTGACAGACGCCCGTGCCGAACGAGGACGTGCAGACAGCTACCCGCTCACGGACGGGATCTCTGCCGCTCTGCGCCCGAAGGGTCTCCGCTGTCTGCATGGGGAAGCACCTCAACGCTAACTCAATGGAATTTTACCACGCACTGCCCCAGGACGCAAATGCGCGCTGTCGCCGTTGCAGGGCTGTCTCGTTCTACAAAAAGGGAAGGCTATAACCGCTCTTCCCGGCGCAGAGGGCACGCCAGGAGGCATGCCCTACGGTCTGCCACTCAGGCCCCCTTGGCGCACCCGGCTGCGAAGGAGTGCGCACGGGTCTACGGCAGCGGCCCCCAGGACAGAGCCCTCTGGGTTCCAGTCTCGTACTGCAGAGCCAGGCCGCCCGGCAGCCCCCCAGGGAGAAGGGGTCGCAGGCCCGTCCCGTCGGGCCTGACCACGTAGAGGTTCCATCCCCCGTCCCGGTCGCTGGCGAAGAGGATCCACTCCCCGTCGGGCGAGAAGGCTGGCGAGAGGCTGTTGGAGGCCCGGCCAGCCAGGGCCGAGGCGGGCGTAAGGGGTGAGGCTTCTCCACCCCAGGCCGGCCGGATGAAGAGCTCCCAGTGGTCGTGCCGCCAGCCCTGATAGACAACCCACTGGCCGTCGGGCGACCACGCTGGCGCTGCCAGGCCCCGCCCCTCCACGGCCAGTTCCTGTTCCCCCGTCTCCACGGAGAGGCGCTGCAGACCCGGATCGCCATCGTAGAGGAGCCACTGACCGTCAGGGGACCAGGCGGGCGCAAGGCTGTGGAGGTCCGAGGGGAGGTCGTGGTATTCCCCGGTCTCCAGGTCCACCCAGGCCAGCCGCCAGTACGGGTCAGCAGGGATCACGAACTCGCGGTCCCCGAACCGGAAGCGCCGCTCCGGTTTGCCCCCCTTCTGCACAGCGAAGGCAATCTTCCGGCCGTCGGGGGACCAGGTCGGCATCCGCACCTGCGGCGCGCCATAGACCAGCCGCTCGCCCTGCCCATCCACGCCGATGACGTACAGACCTCTCGGCTCCTCCCAGCGGACGAAAGCCACCCAGCGCCCATCGGGGGAGAGGGCCGGGTCCATGCCACGGGTCAGGGGGCGCAGGCCGGAGCCATCCGCCTCCACCAGGTAGATGCTCCCTCCAGGGGCGTCCTCAAAGGCGATGATCCCGACCGGGCGAGGCTCTGCCACCTGGCCTGGTGTTGCCTGGGCCTGCGGTGTGGGGGTGGCCTCCCGGTAGGTGCCCAACTGGATCTCGTCTATCAGCCACAGGCGTCCCTGGCGCACCACGGTGAAGGTGACCTCCTGCTCCCCGACAGGGGTACCGTTGGCCAGGGTCTCGTAGAGGGTGGCCGGGACAGAGTAGCCGCGGCCATCTGGAAGGAGCGCGGCCAGGCCGATCTCGAAGCGGCCCACGTGGGGCGAGGAGGCGGCGAACCGACCCAGCAGGAGGTCCTGGTAGGCCTGGCGGGCGTGGTCCGTCAGTTGGCTCATCCAGAGGGCGGGCGGTTTCCGGTCCACCAGGCCCTGCAGCACGATGCGGACCGTGCCCCGCGCCAGGATCTCGTGCATGCGGGAGGGGGTCCAGACGGGGGT
>JBMFPD010000212.1:0-5668 GCA_049969295.1 Anaerolineae bacterium
GCAGGATGCCTACAGCCTCCGCTGCATGCCCCAGGTGCACGGCGCGGTGCGGGAGGCCGTGGCCCACGCCCGGGCCATCCTGGAGCGGGAACTGAACGCTGCGGTGGACAACCCCCTTCTCTTCTGGGAGGGCGAGGAGCCCGTGGCTCTCTCTGGCGGCAACTTCCACGGAGAGCCGGTGGCCCTGGCCATGGACTACCTGGCCACAGCGGTGACGGACCTGGGGAACATCTCCGAACGGCGCACGGCACGCCTCCTGGACCCGGCCCTGAACGAGGGCCTGCCGGCCTTCCTGGTGGAAGCGGGCGGCCTGAACTCCGGGTTGATGCTCCTGCAGTACACGGCGGCCGCGCTGGCCTCCGAGAACAAAGTCCTGGCCCACCCGGCCAGCGCCGACACCATCCCCACCTCGGCCAACACGGAGGACCACGTGAGCATGGGGACCATTGCCGCCCGGAAGGCGCGGGAGGTGGTGCGGAACGTGGGGGCGATCCTGGCGGTGGAACTCCTGGCCGCGGCCCAGGCCGTGGACCTGCGGCGGAAGGGCCAGGACCTCCCCCTGGGCCGCGGCACGGGCACGGCCCACCGGCTCCTGCGGGAGGTGGTGCCCTTTGTGGACGAGGATCGGCTCCTGCACCCCCACCTGGAGCAGGCCCAGCGCCTGATCTGGAGCGGGGCGCTTCTGGAGGCGGTGGAGGCCACGGTCGGCGGCCCGGGCAGCGCGTGAGGGGCTACCGTTCAAGTTGGGGCTTCGTCAGGCGTTGGCTACGCGCCGACGCGGGAAGCAACCGCAAACGCTCGTCGCGGGAGTTGGCACTCCGTTTCCTTTCGTGGTATAGTCTCTGTGGCGGTGGGCTCCCTTTGACTTTAGACGCAGGCTTTGGGAACATGCGGGCCTACCCACCAGGTGAGTATGCAGGGTTGGTCGTGCTCCGTCGGTGTGGGCTGCGCTTTCCGCGCGGCAAGGAGGGGGTTCTAGTGAGATGAAGGGAGATCCTATTGTAGAACTGCTCCGGGAGCACTATCCTGCCCTCGCCGCCGAGTACAGTGTCAAGAGGATCGGCGTCTTCGGTTCCCATGCCAAAGGGACATCTCGGGAAGCAAGCGATGTGGACCTCATCGTGGAGTTTGAGCGTCCTATCGGCTTCCGGTTCATAGAATTTGTAGAGCACCTTGAACGCCTGTTGAACAGAAAGGTGGACGTCCTGACCCCTGCTGGCTTACAGGGAATCCGGGTGGTCCGCGTGGCCCGCGACATTTGAGGAAAGCGTGGTCTATGTCTAAACGGGCAGATAAAGACCTGCTGAGCGACATGCAGGAGGCCATCCGCCGCATAGGAAACCACACCACAGGGATGGCGTATCTCAGGCTTTCCTGGAGGATACCAAGACGCAGGATGCCGTCATCCGCAACCTGGAAGTGATCGGCGAGGCAGCCAAGAACGTCTCCGCCGATTTGCAGAGGGGTCGCCCTCTCATCCCCTGGAAAGCCATGGCAGGCCTGTGAGATCGGCTGATCCATCACTACTTTGGTATCAACCTGGACATTGTGTGGCACATCGCGACAGTGGAACTCCCAGAGGTCGCTGGGCAGTTAGAGGCACTCTTGCGTGAGGAGAGCGATGGGTGATGTGAAATCGAACGCGCCCTTCTTCCGCAGGGCCGCCCTGGCCCTCCTCCTGCTCCTTCTGGTCTACCTGGGCTTGGGCCTTGCCTTCCACGTGGCGTGGAAGAGCGCACAGGAGGCCTGCCGGGAGGCGCGCCTCGCCCGCCGGGAGTTCGTGGAGCCGGAGGTGTTCGTAGGGGTCCTGGGCCTGGCCTTTGACGTGACCTGGTGGCCCGTGTATGCATGGGCCAATGTGTACCACTATGGTACTCCCTTTGCCACACCATGCGGACGGTGAGGGGGAGAATTCTCGCTGGCGGCTCTCCAACAAGGGAGGTGTGCCGCTGCACGGTTGCTGAGGGGGCATTCCATGGATCCGGCACGGTTTCGTGACAGTACAGCCGGGCGGGTGGTCCGGGTGGGGCAAGGTGACACAGCGTACTGGGCCTTCGTTCCCCACCCGCTGCCCCCAAATGTGCCGCCGGAATGGGAGTTGACACGTGCCCTTTCCGAAGCCGATCGCGCCCTCAGCCAGTTAGCAGGCTTGGGGCGCACCATGCCCAATCCGCATCTATTGATCGGGCCTTTTGTGCGCCGCGAGGCGGTGCTTTCGTCGCGCATAGAGGGGACGCGGGCTGACATCACCGATCTCTATGCGTATGAAGCGGGCCAGTTGCCCCTGCCCGGCATGGAAATGCCTCCCCCTGAGTCCGACGTGCGGGAGGTGCTGAACTACGTGAACGCCCTGGAGTACGGCCTGGAGCGGGTGAAGACCTTGCCGGTCAGTTTGCGCTTGATCCGTGAACTGCACGGGAAACTTATGATTGGTGTGCGGGGCGGGCAAGCCACACCGGGCGAATTCCGTCGCAGCCAGAACTGGATCGGCCCTCCCGGTTGTACATTGAAGGAAGCAGTGTTCGTGCCCCCGCCAGTTCCTCAGATGCACGAGGCCCTGGACGCGCTGGAGAAGTACCTGCACAGTGCGAACATGCATCCGCCGCTGGTCCGCTTGGCCTTTGTGCACTATCAGTTTGAAGCTATTCATCCCTTCTTGGATGGCAACGGGCGCATCGGGCGGCTGATTATCTCGCTCCTATTGGTGGAGTGGGACTTGCTGCCTTTGCCCCTATTGTACCTAAGTGCGTACTTCCACCGTCACCGCCAGGAGTACTATGACCTCTTGCTGAGGGTGAGCGAGGAAGGGGCCTGGCGCGACTGGCTGCTCTTCTTCTTGCGGGGTGTCGCCGAGCAGGCAGAGGATGCCACGGCGCGCGCCAAGAGGCTGCAGGACCTCCAAGAGGACTGGCACAGGCGCTTGAGCCAAGCCCGCAGTTCGGCCCTGGCCTTGCGCTTGGCGGATGCTCTCTTCCTGCAACCCATCCTCACCATCCCGCAGGCGCAGCGTCTTCTGGGGATCAGCTATCCCGGCGCCCGGCGTAATGTGGAGAAGCTTGTCCACGAGGGTATCCTGCAACCTGTGGGGGAGGCTTCCTATGGCAAGACGTATCTGGCTAGAGAGATCCTGGATGTAGTCCTGGGTGAAGAGCAGCGCGATCGCTGAGAATTGTCCATTGGGGCATAAAAGTTTAATTTTGTCGTGGAGATTTGAAGAAGTGGATAATTGTGGTACCGTACACCTCGGCACCCCCTTCGCCACGCCGTGCGGGCGGTGAGGGGGGCTGGGGAGGAGAATGTGCCCATGTCCGCACCCAAACGCGTCATCCGTGCCCCCAGGGGCACCCAACTCACCTGCAAGGGCTGGCTCCAAGAGGCCGCCCTGCGCATGCTCATGAACAACCTGGACCCCGACGTCGCCGGCGATCCCGACAACCTCATCGTCTACGGCGGCCGGGGCAAGGCCGCCCGCAACTGGGAGTGCTTTGACGCCATCGTCGCCGCCCTCAAAGACCTGGAGGACGACGAAACCCTCCTCGTCCAGTCCGGGAAGCCGGTCGGCGTCTTCCGCACCCATCGGGACGCCCCCCGGGTCCTCCTCGCCAACTCCAACCTGGTGCCCGCCTGGGCCACCCAGGAACTTTTTGACGACCTGGAGCAGCGGGGCCTCATCATGTACGGCCAGATGACCGCCGGCTCCTGGATCTACATCGGCACCCAGGGCATCCTCCAGGGGACCTACGAGACCCTGGCCGCGCTGGCCCGCAAGGAGTTCGGCACCGACAGCCTCCGGGGCAAGTTCGTCCTCACCGCCGGCCTGGGCGAGATGGGCGGCGCCCAGCCCCTGGCCATCACCCTCAACGAGGGCATCGGCCTCATCGTGGAGGCAGCCCAGTGGCGCATTGAGCGCCGCCTCAAGGACCGCTACCTGGACCGCGCCACCGACAACCTGGAAGAGGCCATGACCTGGGTGGAGGAGGCCCGCGCCAAGGGCGAACCCCTCTCCGTCGGCCTCCTGGGGAACGCCGCCGAGGTCCTGCCAGAACTGGTGCTGCGGGGCGTGGTCCCCGACGTGGTCACGGACCAGACCCCCGCCCACGACCCTCTCAAGTACATCCCCAAGGGGATGACGGAGGAGGAGGCCGAGGCCCTGCGCCAGACCCCCGAGGGCCGCAGGGAACTGACCAGGCGGGCCATGGAGTCCATGGCCGAGCACGTCCAGGCCATCCTGGCCTTCAAGAAGCAGGGGGCCGTGGCCTTTGACTACGGCAACAACCTCCGCCAGCGGGCCTACGACATGGGCGTGGAGGATGCCTTCTCCTACCCCGGCTTCGTCCCGGCCTACGTCCGCCCCCTCTTCTGCGAGGGGAAGGGCCCCTTCCGCTGGGTGGCCCTCTCCGGCGACCCGGAGGACATCTACCGCACCGACGACGCCGTCCTGGAACTCTTCCCGGAGAACGAATCCCTGGCGCGGTGGATCCGCATGGTCACCCGGGAGCGGACCTTCAAGTTCCAGGGGCTGCCAGCCCGCATCTGCTGGCTCGGCTACGGCGAGCGGGACAAGGCCGGTCTGCGCTTCAACGAACTGGTGGCCAGGGGCGAGATCAAGGCCCCCATCGTCATCGGGCGGGACCACCTGGACTGCGGCTCTGTGGCCTCCCCCAACCGCGAGACGGAGGGGATGAAGGACGGTTCCGACGCCATCTCCGACTGGCCCATCCTGAACGCCCTCCTGAACACGGCCTGCGGCGCGACGTGGGTCGCCTTCCACCATGGCGGGGGCGTGGGCATCGGCTACTCCCAGCACGCCGGTCAGGTCATCGTGGCCGACGGCACGCCGGAGGCCGCGGTGCGCCTCCAGCGCGTCCTCACCGCCGACCCCTGGATGGGGATCATCCGCCACGTGGACGCAGGCTACGAGGAGGCCATCGCTGTGGCCAAGCGCCACCACCTCAAGATCCCGATGATGAAGTAGGGGGAAACCACAGAGGGCACGAAGGGCACAGAGAAATTTGCCCAAGAGGGAAGGCCATAACCGCTCTTCCCGGGGCAAAGGGCACGCCAGGAGGCGTGCCCTACGGTCTGCTGCACCAGAAGGCCGTCAGAAAGAATGGGTCAGCCCTGTTGGGGGATGGAAGAGGTCTTGCCCGGCCTCAGGGAACCAGAGCCGGCACCACGAAGAGGAACAGGCACACGAGGTCCAGCGCCCACAGGGCCCCGAAGAGGAGCCAGAAGGCAGCGCGGCGGGCCCACAGCGGGAACACAGAAAGGGCAGCGAGCCCCACCGCACCGCCTCCATACAGGGCCACCGCCCACTTATCCAGCGCGCCGTGCGCCAGGCCCCATCCCACAAGCCCCGCCGCGGCCAGGGCCAGGCCCGCGGCCGCAGCCCTCGCTGCAGAGGGGCGCGTCAGTTCCTGCCACCCGCAGGCGAAGGCCAGCCCCAAGGGCACCAGGGCCGGGAAGAGATAGCGCCCCTGGTGCTGGACGAACTCCAGGTTGTACCAGAGGTAGGTGAGGAGGGTGAGGAGGAGCCACAGGCCGAGCCACGCCGCCACCCGTGCCTCCGGCCGCCGGAGGGAAGCCCACCGCATCCGCCAGGCCCAGGCTCCGAACCCCACCCCCACTGCAAGCGAACACGCCCCCAGCGCAGCGTAGAGCCGCGCGT
>JBMFPD010000213.1:0-5637 GCA_049969295.1 Anaerolineae bacterium
CGGCGGGGGTAGGGTGAGGTTCACCTCGCGGCATGGGACCACAAGGTCATCAGCGCAGCAGACCGTAGGGCACGCCTCCTGGCGTGCCCTCTGCGCCGGGAAGAGTGGTCATGGCCTTCCCTTTTGTAAAAGCGAGTGCATCCGGGACGCGGGCGTGTTGTGGGGGGACGGGTCCTGTGCTAGAATGGAAAGGGTACCAGTGCCCCTGCACCAGGGCGGTCCCGTCCGTTGACGGCCCTTCTAGGGGGGCCTGTGCCCATCCTGTTGACAGGGGAGGCGGCAATGCCTCAGCCCCTCTATGTGGCGTTCGTCTGGCACATGCACCAGCCCTTCTACAAGGACCCCCTCACGGGCAGGTACTCCCTGCCGTGGGTGCGGCTCCACGCGACCAAGGACTACCTCCACATGGCCGAACTCCTCCAGGAGTTCCCCGGCGTGCACGTCACCTTCAACCTGGTGCCCTCTCTGATGGAGCAGCTCCTGGAGTACGCCGCCGGCCAGGCTGTGGACCGGTGCCTGGCCCTCAGCCGCAAGGCCGCCTGGAGCACGGAAGAGCGGGCCTTCCTCCTCTCGTTCTTCTTCCACATCCACTGGGACCGCGTGATCCGCACCATCCCCCGCTACCGGAAGCTCCTGGACCTCCGCCAGCAGGCCCAGGACGACCCCGACCTCCTCTCTGACACCTATTACCGGGACCTGGTGGCCTGGTTCAACCTGGCCTGGATTGACCCCAACTGGCGGGAGCGGCACCCCGACCTGCGCCGCCTGGTGGAGAAGGGGAAGGAGTTCGCGCCGGAGGATGTGGAGCGCATCCTGGAGGTGCAGGGGGAGATCCTCGCCCGCATCGTGCCCACGTACCGCGCCCTTCAGGAGCAGGGACAGGTGGAGATCACCACGTCTCCCTACTACCATCCCATCCTGCCCCTCCTCATGAACACCGACTTCGCCCGCCGCCCCAGCCCGGACCTCCCCGTGCCGAAACCTCCCTTCGCCCACCCCGAGGATGCGGAGGAACAGTTGCGCCGCGCGGTGGCCCTCCACACCGAGACCTTCGGACGGCCGCCCCAGGGCCTCTGGCCCTCCGAAGGGGCTGTCTGCCAGGAGATGCTGCCCCTGGTGGCCCGCCTTGGCTTCCGCTGGCTGGCCTCCGACGAAGGGGTCCTGGCCCGCAGCCTGGGAACGGAGATCTACCGGGACCCCTACGGCCACGTGACCAACCCCCGCGTCCTCTACCGGCCCTACCGCACCCGGGCCGGTCCCGGCTCTCCGGCCATCGTCTTCCGCGACCACGTCCTCTCGGACCGCATCGGCTTCGTCTACCAGCACATGGAGGGCCGCCAGGCCGCCGAGGACCTCATCGGCCGCCTGCACCGCATTCGGGAGAACCTGGGCGACCCGGAGGGGGCCTACCTGGTCTCCATCATCCTGGACGGCGAGAACTGCTGGGAGGGGTACGAGCACAACGGCGATGTCTTCCTCCGCCACCTCTACGGGCGCATCCAGGAAGACGAGACCCT
This sequence comes from Anaerolineae bacterium, assembly GCA_049969295.1. Classification (GTDB taxonomy): domain Bacteria; phylum Chloroflexota; class Anaerolineae; order DTPP01; family DTPP01; genus DAOTYM01. The sequence continues at coordinate 1,518 of JBMFPD010000213.1, forward strand.
GCAGGCCGTCACGGTGGGTGAGTTCCTCCAGCGCTTCCCGCCCACGGAGGAGATCGCCTCCCTGGCCACCGGCTCCTGGATCGGGGCCAACCTGGAGACCTGGATCGGCGAGCCAGCCCAGAACCGGGCCTGGGACTGCCTCCGCCGCACCCGCGAACGCCTCATCGCCTGGCAGCGCCAGACGCCGGACGCCGACGTGGCCCTCCTGGAGCAGGCCTGGCAGGAACTCTACATCGCCGAGGGGAGCGACTGGTTCTGGTGGTACTACAGCCGCAACAACCCGGCCGGCGAGAACCTCTTTGACCGGGAGTTCCGCCGGCACCTGGGGAACGTGTACCGTCTCCTGGGCCTGCCGGTCCCGGGGTGGCTGCGGGAACCCATTCCTGCCGCAGCCCCGGAAGTCCTCCGCCGCCAGGCCCCGCAGGCCCTCATCTCCCCGCCCCTGGCCGCGGGGAGCGCCCCTGCCCCGGGCTGGACAGGGGCCGGGTACGTGGAACCAGAGACGAGCGCCGGCGCCATGCAGCGGGCGGCTTCGGGGTTCCGGCGGCTCTGGTACGGCTTTGACCGGCAGAACCTCTACCTGCGCCTGGAAGTCTCCCCTGCCGCCGCAGGGCAGGGCGCTCGCCCGGTGCTGTACCTGGCCACGTCCGGCGGCGGGCCCGGGGGGAAGGTCCCCTTCGCCTTCCCCCCCGGTGAGGCGGAGGTCCCAGACCTGGCACCAGCCTGGGCTGTCTCCTTCGCTGCGGACGGCAGCCCGCCGCAACTCCTGCAGGCGGTGGGTCAGGAGAACTGGCAGCCCGTGGCCCCCCTGCCCCACGCGGCCGACAAGGGCGTCTGGGAAGTGGCCGTGCCCCTTGCCGCGCTGGGGGCGCGGTGGGGGGAGACCGTGACCCTGTTCGCAGTGCTTGTCCGGGACGGTGTGGTCGTGGAAGCGCTGCCTCGGTCCGCTCCGCTGGAGGTCTACCTGGCGGAACCCTGACCTTCTGGGGCACCCACCAAGGGTGCCCCTGCGGTGGGGGCGGGCCTTGTGCCCGCCCTGGGAACCGGGCCCCGCGGGCGCGGAACAGGTGAGGAGCGACACTATGGAACGCAAACGCATCCTGGTGGTGGACGACGAGCCGGGGGTGCTGGAGATCGTCCGCACCAACCTGGAATGGGAAGGTTATGAGGTCCTGGAGGCCCAGGACGGACTGGAGGGGCTGAAGGCTGCCCGGCAGAGCCACCCGGACCTGGTCATCCTGGACGTGATGATGCCCGGCCTCAACGGATGGCAGGTGCTCCAGGCCATAGAAGCCGACCCGGACCTGGCCGGCACGCCGGTGATCATGCTCACCGTAGTGGAGGACGACCTCTCCATGATCCAGGGCCTGGAGATGGGGGCTGTGGAGTACATCTGCAAGCCCTTCAACCCTTTGGACCTGGTGCAGACGGTGCACATGGTCCTGGAGGAACTGGACGCCCGCAGCCGCGACGCCCACCGCCGCCAGATCATCCAACGGCGCAAGCAGTTGATGAAGCCGCTGGAGGACCTCTTCAGCGACGACCCTTCCGAGGGAGGGGGATCGGCCTGAAACGGAGGGCCAGCCTTTGCGGAACCGGGGCCGTTGTGGTATACAGGGGCAGGGCAATGGAGCGGAGAGGGACGATGACAGGGACACAACCGAAGGCAGATGAGCGAGAGGCCCCCCGGACCTGGTGGCATCGCCTGAGCCTGCCGGTGCGGGTGGGGCTCGGGGCAGCCCTGACAGCCTGCCTGCTGGTCGCGGTGGGCCTGGCGCGCGGCTTCGCCCCCCTGACCCCCTCCACGGTGCTCCTGGCGCTCCTCATTTCGGGGGGCAGTTGGGGGCTCGTGGCCTGGGCCGTCACCACGGCAGCCCTGGACAGCGAGGACGTGGAGCCGGAAGAGCCCGGCGAGGGAGGGGCGTGATGGACCTCTCGGTGGAGATCTGCGGGCTGCGGTTCCGCAACCCGGTCCTGCCGGCGGCCGGGCCCCCCGTCTGGAACGGGGAAGCCATGCTGGCCTGTGTCCGGGGCGGCGCCGGAGGGATCGTCTCCAAGACCATCTCCACCACCGGGGCGCGGGTGCCGCAGCCCTGCATGGCCGAGTACGGCAGGGGGTCCATGCTGAACACGGAACTCTGGGCCGAGTGGCCGCCGGAGCGGTACCTGGAACACGAGTACCCCAGGGCACGGGAGGCCGGCGTGCCCCTCATCATCAGCCTGGGGTACACGGCGGAGGAGGTCGCGGCCCTTGCCCCCCGGGTCCGCCCCTTCGCCGACGCCCTGGAACTCTCCACCCACTACATCGGCGACGACCCTGCGCCCATGGTGGACGCCATCCGCGCCGCCAAGAACGCGGTGGACGTGCCGGTCTTCGTCAAGTTCAGCCCTTTCCGGGACGTGCGCCGCGCCGCCGAGGCAGCCCAGCGAGCAGGGGCCGACGGCATTGTCGCCGTCAATTCCTACGGCCCCTGTCTGGGGATCGACATTGAGACCGGCATGCCCCTCGTGGGGAGCCGGGAGGGGTACGGCTGGCTCTCCGGCGCGGCCCTCAAGGCCATCGCTCTGCGCTGCGTCTTTGACATCGCGCAGACGGTGGACCTGCCCATCTTCGGGGTCGGGGGCATCCAGAGCGGCCCGGACGCGGTGGAGTTCTTCATGGCCGGGGCCCGCGCGGTGCAGGTCTGCACGGCGGCCATCCTCCAGGGGCCGGAGGTCTTCGGCCGGATTGTGCGCCAACTGGAGGCGTGGCTCGTCTCCCACGGGTACACGTCCCTGGAGGAGGTCCGGGGCCTCACCCTGCGCCGCCTGCGGGAGCGCCCGTTCCGCACGGAGCACATCCCCCCTATCCTGGACGTGGAGGCCTGCACCGGCTGCACCCGCTGCGTGACCTCGTGCGTGTACGGCGCTTTGGAGATGGTGGGGGAGCCCAAGACGCCGGCCTACAGGGTCCGGCTCCTGGCGGAACGGTGCTGGGGATGCGGCCTCTGCGCCACCCGCTGCCCCACCCGCGCCCTGCGCATGCCCGGCGTGAGCGCGTAGGGCGAAAGAACCCTCTCCCGTCCCCTTCCCTCCCCGCAGGCAGGGCGGGAAGGGGTGCTCCGCAGCGAGCCGTGGGATAGGAGGGGGCACCGGCCGCCTGGCAAGGGAGGTCCTACCTATGCATGCAAGGGACGCCCCACGGGGGGCTCTGAGGGCGAGATGGCTTGAGGGCGCAAGCCTGAGGCGTGGGGGGAGAGGGGCGGCCATGGCGGTCCTGCTTCTCGCCACGGCGCTCGCCCTGGCCCGGCTGCCCCTGGCCCTGGCCGGCGCGCTCGCCTTCGGGCTGGCCTTCGCCCTTTTCACCCTCGTCCACCCGTGGGCAGCGTTCCTCGTGCTCCCCTTCGCCGTGCCCTTCGGCTCCCTGGTGGAGGTGCAGGCGGGCATCCTCTCTGTAGGAGCGACGGAACTCGCCTTCCTCTGGGTCGTGGCTGTGTGGCTTGCGGCCTTCCTGGCGCGGAAGGCGGGGCGGGTCCGCTGGCCTGCGGGGGTCACCCTGGCCTTCGGGCTCTTCCTGACCGCAGCACTTTGTTCCACCACCCAGAGCCTCTCCCTCCAGTACAGCCTCAAGGAACTCCTGAAGTGGCTGCAACTGGCCCTCACGGCCCTCCTCGTGTACAACCTCCTTGTGGAGGGTGAGCGCCCCCGCTGGCTCCCGGAGGCCCTCCTGGTGGCGACCCTCTGCGCCGGGAGCCTGGCTGCGCTGCAGGGGATCGTCCAGTTCGTGGGCGGCATCGGACCCCCGGGCTTCCTCCTCTTCGGCCGGTTCATGCGCGCCTACGGGACCTTCCAGCAGCCCAACCCCTACGGCGGGTACCTGGGCCTCGTCTTCCCCCTGGCCTACTCCCTCGCCCTCTGGTCGCTGGGCCGGCCTCGGGAGGAGGTGGCCTGGCCTGCCCTGTGGCGCATCCTCCCCTGGGCCGCGGCGGGCCTGACGGCCCTGGCGATCCTCATGACCTGGTCGCGCGGGGCCTGGCTGGGCGCAGCGGCGGCCTTCGCCACGGTGAGCGCCCTGCACAGCCGCCGGGCGGCTTTCGCCTTCGGCGTGGCCCTCATCCTGGGGGCTGTGCTCGTGGGCATG
>JBMFPD010000214.1:0-5628 GCA_049969295.1 Anaerolineae bacterium
GATGCACCCCCAGGAGGTACAGGTCCACCAGGGAGGCGGTGAAGGCCTTGGTGGAGGCGACGCCGATCTCCGGTCCGGCCTGCATGTAGATGACGCCGTCGGCGATGCGGGCAGCCTGGCTCCCGATGACGTTGACGATGGAGACCAGCCGCGCCCCCTTGCGGCGGGCTTCCTCCATCGCGGCCAGGGTGTCCACCGTCTCCCCCGATTGGGTGATGGCCACGACGAGGGTGCGCTCGTCCACCAGGGGGTCGCGGTAGCGGAACTCCGAGCCGTAGTCCACCTCCACGGGGACGCGAGCCAGGGCCTCCAGCATGAACTTGCCCACCTGGGCGGCGTAGGCCGAGGTGCCGCAGGCGACGATGACCACCTTCTGCAGCCTCTGGAGGAAGCCCGCGTCCAGGCCCAGGTCGGGCAGGCGCACTTCCCCCGCGGCGAGGTCCACCCGCCCGCGCATGGTGTCGCCCACGGTCCGCGCCTGTTCGTGGATCTCCTTCTGCATGAAGTGACGGTAGGGTCCCTTGGCTGCCGAGACGGGGTCCCAGGGGACTTCGTGGAGCGCTTTCTCCACCGGAGACCCGTCCAGCCGCAGGAACTGGGCTCCGCCCTCGGTGACGACGGCCATCTCGCCGTGCTCCAGGAAGTAGACGCGGCGGGTGTGCTCCAGGAGCGCGGGGAGGTCGGAGGCGACGAACATCTCCCCCTGGCCGACGCCCACCACCACGCCACCGGCGTTGCCCAGCCGGGCGGCCACCAGGCGGTCCGGGTGGTCGGCCGAGAGGACGACGATGCCGTGCGCCCCCTTCACCTGCAGGAGAGCTAGCCGCACCGCCTGCGCGAGGTCCCCGGATTGGACCAGGTACCGCTCCACCAGGTGGGCGATGACTTCCGTATCGGTGTCGGAGGCGAAGCGGTGCCCCTCCCTTTGCAGGTCCTCCCGCAGGGCCAGGTAGTTCTCCACGATGCCGTTGTGGACCACCACCAGGCGGCCCCGGCAATCGGTGTGGGGATGGGCGTTGCGCTCGCAGGGTTCGCCGTGGGTGGCCCAGCGGGTGTGGCCGATCCCGATCTGACCCCGCACGGGGTCGGCCTGGACCGCTTCCACCAGGCCCTGCAACTTGCCGGCGCAGCGCCGGCGGGCAAGCGCGCCATCCTGGACCACGGCCAGGCCGGCCGAGTCGTAGCCGCGGTACTCCAGACGCCGCAGCCCCTCCAGGACGATGGGCGCGGCGTCCTTCTTGCCCACGTATCCGACGATGCCACACATGGGAATCCCCTCCTCAAAGGAGCGTGGTGGGCGCTGCTGCGCGCCAGGACCTGGCCCGCGCAGCGCGCTGCCTCTCTGACCATCTTTTGCGCCACTGCCATCCCCTTTGCCCGCAGGTCGCCCCACGGTGTTGTGCGGGATGGCTTGCTCTGGAGGGGGAAGAGGGCGGGGGGTGGCGCGCTCCCCGGAGGCATCCGCCGAACTTTCGATGTTCCCGGGCGAAAGGATCGTGCCCGGTCAGTCCAGCCTTGCGGCTGGAAACCTCCACCTCGTCTCCATGCCCGGAGGGGCATGGCCCGGCGCTACCCTCTCCCTGGGCTCTACGTACGTTCTACTCCATCGCCTCACCTCCTCTCATGGAACCTCCTACCCCCGCCGCCTGCGGCGGCATCCGGGGGATGGGAGAGGCCACTCCCACCTCACCCCTATCCCCAACCCCTTCCCCTCTCCGTGTCGGAGAGGGGAAGGGGGAGCCTTCACCTTCCCCCCGCCGCACCGGGGAGGGAAGGGGCCGGGGGGATGGGAGAGGTCACCCTCACCTCACCCCTACCCCGGATGGGAGAGGTCCTACTTCTCCAGAAGCACGTCCACCATCTCTGTCACCTCGCCGGCTACGTGCACTGGGGCGCCGAGTTCGCGCGCCAGGTGCTCCACCGTCCAGCCGTCCAGCGTCTCCTGGCCGGCGAGGTCCCACATGGCCCTGGGGAGGAGCAGAGCGTCGGCCCCTTCGCCCCGCAGCGTCTGGGCGACGTCGGCCCCGGTCAGGAGGCCGGAGACGGTCACCGAGGGGCCGAAGAAGCGGTTCTCCACGGGCCGCACGGTGAGGTCCGCCCCGATGTGCTCCCGCACCCAGGCGGCCATTTCCTCCATGACCGGGGCGATGAGGGTGCCGCACGCGAGCACCACGCGGCGGCCTCCCGAGGCCCGGCGCGGATTCCGGCGCCAGCGGGCCTGGAAGCGCGCCCAACCGTCCAGCCACCACCGCGTGAGGCCCACCCCGTTCTCCAGTTGGGGGAAGCCGTCGTACCGGGACGCGGCAGGGACTCGCTGCCCCGCCAGAAAGTACCACTCGTCCGACGCGTAGACCCACCGCACGCCAAACCTCGTCGCTGCCTCCTCCTGCCAACGGCGCAGGTCCCTCAGAAGGCGTTTCGCCTCTTCCCTGGTGTATCCCCTGAGGCCAGGTGGGCTATAGCGTGTGAGGCCTACCGGCACCACCGAGACCGACTGCACGGGCGGGACGTGCTCGCTCAGGTCCCGCAGGGTCCGCTCCAGGTGGGGTCCGTCGTTCAGGCCCGGCGTGAGGACCACCTGCGCGTGCACGGTGATCCCCATCTGCCCCAGGCGGGCCAGTTGTTGGCGGATGTCCGGCAGGTCCGGCCGCCCGAAGCACCGCGCCCGCACTTCCGGGTCCGTGGCGTGCACGGAGACGTAGAGGGGGCTCAGGCCCTGTTCCTCTATCCTCCGCCAGTCCTCCTCCGTCAGGTTCGTCAGGGTGACGAAGTTGCCGAACAGGAAGGAGAGGCGGTAGTCGTCGTCCCGCAGGTACAGGCTCGGGCGCAAGCCTGGCGGCAGCCCCTTCAGGAAGCAGAAAGGGCAGCGGTTGCGGCAGGTGCGCACTCCGTCAAAGAGGGGTTCGGCGAACTCCAGCCCCAGGTCCTCGCCGTAGGCGCGCTCCGCCTCCACCTCCAGCCAGGTCTCCCCTCGGCGCACGCCCAGGGTGAGGCGTTCCTCCGCCGTCAGGAACTGGACGTCCAGCACGTCCCGCACGGCCTGCCCGTTGACGGTGACCAGTTCGTCCCCGGGCCGCAGGCCAAGGCGCCAGGCCAGGCTGCCGGGCCGCACCAGGGCGACCCTCCCCCCTGCTGTGCTCCCGGAAACAGGGGCATGGGCGCGCCTACCTTTCATCCAGGAACTCCAGGTGGTCCTGGCGGGCCTGGGAGAGGTCGGCGTAGACGCCTCGGTAGGCCGGGGGGAGGCACCTGGCCAGTTCGTACATGGCCTCGGTGGTCATCTCGTGCAGTTCAGGCCGACGGACCTTGCCCTCTCTGGGCACCAGGCGGAAGGGTCGCCCCACGGTCACGCGCACGGGGGTCCGTCGGAGGTTCCGCAGGTTGGCCGTGAAGTGCTCGGCGCCGGCGATGCCCACGGGGATGACCGGCACACCGCTCTGCAGGGCGACGTAGGCGATGCCGTCCTTCCCCTCCTGGAGGCCAGGGACCCGGCTGCGGGTCCCCTCCGGGGCGATGAGGAGCACACCGCCCTTCTCCAGGACCTCCAGGCTGCGGCGCAGGGCGCGGCGGTCCACCCGCCCGCGCTCCACGGGGAAGGCCCCGAAGATGCGCAGGAGGAGCCCCACGATCGGCTTGGAGAAGTTCTCCACCTTGGACATGGCGGCGGACTCCCGGGGCAGGAGGCCGGTGAGGATGACCGGGTCCAGGAAGGTGATGTGGTTGAAGATGAGGATAACGGGGCCCCGGGCCGGGATCCGCTCCAGGCCGTCCACCTCCAGCCGCAGGAGCAGCCGCATGGCCAACCGCAGCACCACCGCGAGGATGGCCCGTGCCAGTTTCACCGGGTCCTCCTCTCCCTTGCCCTCAGGGATCGCACTGCTCTACCAGTTCCAGCACCCGCGCCAGGACTTCTTCAATGGTCAGGCCCTCGGTGTCCACGTAGACCGCGTCGGGGGCCTGGCGCAGGGGGGCCGTTTCCCGCTCGCTATCAATCTTATCCCGGTTTGCCAGGATGCGCAACTCCGCCTCGTAGGTGGTTCGCTCGCCGCGGGCGAGGCGTTCCAGGTAGCGGCGGCGGGCCCGTTCCTCCACCGAGGCATCCAGGAAGACCTTCAGGTCGGCATGGGGCAGGACCACCGTGCCGATGTCCCGCCCGGTCATGACGACGCGGCCCCGTTCGCCGATGCGCCGCTGGGCTTCCGTGAGGACTTCCCGCACCTTCGGGTGGCGGGACACGGGCGACACGGCCGCGTCCACCTGAGGGGACCGGATGTCCCAGGTGACGTCCCGGCCGTCCACCAGGACGGTGTAGGAGCGGCCGTCCTGGTGCTCCGGGGCCGGGGGCAGGACTTCAATGGAGATCTGCCGCGCCAGGGCGGCCACGGCGTCCTGGTCCTCAGGGTCCACCCCGACACGCAGCACTTCCAGCGTCAGGGCCCTGTACATCGCCCCGGTATCCAGGAACAGGTACCCTAGTCTCCTGGCCAGCAGGTCCCCGATGGTGCTCTTGCCGGAGGCCGCTGGCCCGTCAATGGCGATGGTGGAAGGTCGCGACACAGTCTGCTCCTCAGGGTGTTGTGGATGTCCGACGTTTGGGGGGCAGGCGTCGGCCCTGCTTGCTCCGCTCCGGGCGGGGGCCGGCCAGCCCCGCTTGGGCGAGGAGGGCCCGCAGTTCCCCGGGGCGCAGGGGGCGCCACTGGCCCGCCGGCAGGCGGCCCAGGCGCAGGGGGCCCAGGGCCACCCGCACCAGCCGCACCACGGGGAGGCCCAGGGCCTCCATCATGCGCCGCACCTGCCGCTTCCGCCCCTCGCGGATCTTGATGGAGAGGGCGCTCTGGCCCGGTCCCACTGGCCCCAGCAGGGCGGCGACCTCTTCCTCATCCCCCGAAAGGACCTTCACCCGCGCCGGGGCCGTGGGGCCGTCCTCCAGGGGGACGCCCGACCGCAGGTGCTCCAGATCCCTCGGAGTGGGTTCCCCCTCCACCAGGACCCAGTACTCCCGCCAGTGCCCGTAGCGAGGGTGCATCAGCCGGTGGGCCAGTTCCCCGTCGTTGGTCAGGAGGACCAGGCCCTCGCTCTCCTGGTCCAGGCGGCCCACGGGGAAGAGGCGTTCGTCCGTGTCCACTAGGTCCAGGACGACAGGCCGGCCGAAGGGGTCTTCGGTGGTGCAGAGGTACCCCCGGGGCTTGTGGAGCAGGAGGTAGACCTTCTGGGGCCGAACGTCCACCTCCTTCCCGTCCACGGCGATGCGGTGGGCGGAGGGGTCCAATTTGAGGCCCACCTCCTGGACGGTCTGGCCGTCCACCTGCACCCGGCCCTCGCGGATGAGGTCCTCGCACTTGCGGCGGGAAGCCACCCCGGCCCGTGCCAGGATCTTGTGCAACCGCTCCTCCCGGGGACGCCGCGGCGCGGTCATGGTGCCCTCCCCTGGCCAGCCTCGCACTGCACAGTGAGGGGTTCCTGGAGCCTGAGGGCGTCCCCCACGTAGAGGCGCCATTCCGCCGCGGGCGCGCTCTCCGCCTGGGGGCTGACGAGGCGGAAGGGCCTTGCCAGGGGCGCTTCCCAGCGGGGGAGCAGGAGGTCCCGCCCCCCAGGAAGGGACAGGCGGCACCCCTGCCCGGCGAGGGC
>JBMFPD010000215.1:0-5627 GCA_049969295.1 Anaerolineae bacterium
CCGCCGAAGGTGGCGGGGGTAGGGTGAGGTTCACCCTCGCGGCGTGGGACCACAAGGTCATCAGCCACCAACAAAAGGTGCAACCGAGTCGGCCCCCATGTGCTGTGGTCCACATCGTGCGTACCGCACCGACGTGATCCTGAAGGCATGACGTGCTGAGGAGCGAGGGACGAAGGGGGCAGAAAGGATGGGAAGTGGCCCACGGAGCAGGGGCGCGCGGCCGTGCGTCCCCACCGGCGGAACTGGCCCGCTGGGGTCACTCCAGCCGGAAGGGCGAGCGGTAGAGGGTGCGCCCGCTCACGAGGAACATCAGCCCCTGTTCCTCGTCCACGAAGAGCCCCCGCAGGTCGGCCAGGGCCTGGGGATCGTCGTCGGGAGCCACGTACTGGCAGAGGAATTCCCCATCCTTGCTGAGGCGCACCACCCGGCGCCCGTCGGCATCGGCCACGTAAAGGTAGCGGACCGCGGAGGCCGTGCCCGTGTCCGGGCCAGTGAAGAGGGCGGTGACCCCTTTCCAGCCGTCCGGCGGTGGCTGGGCGGCGAAGGGGAGGGGCTGGCCCATCTCGTACTTGGCGATGCGTCCATCCCCGTAGAGGAGGTAGACGAACCCGTCAATCGCCAGGTCCACCACCCCTTGCAGGTCCTCGCCCCCCTCGGCGACGAAGTACTTCTCCGGCGGGCTCGTGTACCCGTCCCTGGTAGGGGGATAGCGCAGGATCTGCCGCTGGGGCGGGTCCAGGAGGTACAGCCGCCCCTGGGTGAAGGAACGGAGGAGCGTTGGGGCCCGCCAGTTCTCCGTGCCGTAGACCTGCAGCGGCTGGGTCCCCCAGTTGGGCTGCCAGGCGAGGATCCGCCCGCCGGACTCCAGGATCAGGAGGCTGCTCTGGGTGCGCTCGCCTCCTGCCGGCATCCAGACGATGTCCAGGAGGTCCCCCACCACCACGTTGCCCACCACATCGCCCTTGCGCAGGATGACCTCGTCCTCCGCCCCCTCCTTGAGCACCTCCAGGCTCTCCGAAAGGACATGCCGGTGCACGGTCCCAGTGCCCCGGTCCAGCACGAAGAGGTCCTGGCCATAGGCGACGATGCGGGTCGGCCTGCTGCCGGGGGTCTGGTAGGTCCACAGGGCCGCAAGGCCGTAGAGGGGCACCACCCGGTCCACCTGTCGGAGGCGCGCCTGGAGGGCCTCCCGCAGTTGGCGGACCTCATCGGTGCCCGGGCGGATCTGCTCGGCCTGGCCGGCTCGCTCCAGGGCTTCCAGGTACATCCCCCGGGCCTGGACGCGGTCTTCGGTCTGAGAGGCCGTCTGGTAAAGGCTCTGAGCCTCGCCGAGGAGCCGCCGGAACTGGGCCTCCGCCTCGCGGCCCCGCTGCCAGTAGATGGCCCCGGCGATCAGGGCCACCGCCAGGGGGATGGCCAGGGCCAGGAGCACAGCCCAGGCCCCCACCCGGCGGGGCTCATCCCGGCGGGCGCGGGGCTCCAGGCCCCTTTCCACCCCGGCAGAAGGGGGCACCAGGCGCCCCACGAGGGTGGCCACGCCCCGCAGCAGGAGGAGGAGCACAGCGAGCCCGGCCAGGAAGGCATCTCGGAGGGCCCTGGCGGCGGCGCGGGACCTCCCACCCGTCCGGGCCTGGGCCCGGGCTGGGGCCTCTTTGCCCCCGGCGAGGCGTTCCCGCACCGAGGGAGCGGCCTCCTCCCGCTCCCCGCTGACCTCAATGCTGAGGGCCAGGAGGTCGGCACGGGCCGGGGTGGCCGCGGCAGCCACCGCGCCCAGGGGGCCCTTGGTCTTCACCCAGGCCCCCAGATCAGTGGGACGGCGCAGACGGATGAGGTCCCCGCTGGCCATGAGGAAGGTCTGCCCGGCCTCCAGGGAGATGTGGTAGAAGGCGGGTTCCACCCCTCGCCGGACCCCCAACCGTTCCCGCGTCTCGGGGAAGGCCTGGCAATCGCCGTCCTGCACCACCAGGGTCACCACGTCACCCACGTGGGCGGCGTAGGCGTCGGTCCCCCGCAGGACCAGGCAGGCGGCGGAAGCGGTGCGCTGCTGGTCATAGGGCTGGTTCTGGTTCCAGCGGAGGAGGGCCTGGTTGGCAGCGTGCAGGGCCTGGCGCAGGCCCCCCGTGACGCTGCCGCGCTCCCCGTAGTAGGCCTGGCGGACGGTCTGCACCAGGGCCTGGGCCAGTTCGTCCCGGCCTTCGGCGGGGCCTTCCAGGTCCACCAGGACGTAGAGGTTCCCGCGCCCGCGGGGGGCCGCACCGAGGTCGCTCCGTTCCTCCACCAGGAGCCCGGCAGGCCTCTCCACCACGCCTCCCCCGACAAAACGCCATCCTGCCACTGCCGTCTGCAACCCTGCGCTCATGGTCCGCCACCTCCCAACCTGCGCTTCCAGCCCCCAGCGCCGCGCCACGGAGGGAAAATCGTCCGTGGTGCAGCACACCGGTGCCGCCGCACGGCTCTGGTCCCTCGCCCCTCAGCGTGCCACGCCTTCGAGAATCACCGCGGTCCAGCACCAGCGGCCTCCGCGCCTGCCCTCCCCAGGTGCAAGAACCGGGCCGGTCCGTCCCGCTGCCCTCACAACCACCCCCGCCGGCGGAAGTAGGAGAGCATCCCCGCCGCAATCAGCACCATGAGGCCCAGGATGAGGATGAAGGAGACGGGCGAATGGGCCAGGGGCAGGGGCACGTTCATGCCGTAGATGCCGGCGAGGACCGTGAGGGGCAGCATGATCACGGAGATCACGGTGAGGACGCGCATGACCTCGTTGATCCGGTACGAGGTGAGCGAGTCCGCCGTCTCGCTGAGGTCGTCCATGATCTCCCGGTAGTCTTCCAGGGTGTCCCAGGCCTTGTGGAAGCCGTCGGCGATATCCCCGAAATAGGGCCTCAGGTCCTGCCGGATAAGCGGGTGGTCTTTCTGCTCCAGATCGGTGATGGGGCCGAGTTGGGGCTTCACGATGCTGCGCAAAGCGATGAGGTCCCGCCGCACGAGGGAGATCTCCTCCACGATGAGCCGCACATCCTGGGTGAACAACCCCTCTTCAAGGCGCCGGATGCGCACCCCCACGCGGTCCAGCGTCGCGAAGAGGTGGTCCACCATGCGGTCCAGGATGCGGTAGAGGAGCCACCCCGGGCCGGCCTCCATGTTGCGCCGCCGCGCCGCCTCGTCCTGCTCGCACTCGCGGAAGAGGTCCACCACAGGACGGAGGGGGGCATCGTGGGCTGTCACCAGGTAGTTCGGCCCGAGGAAGACGTGCAGTTCGCAGGGGAAACTGAGCTGTTGTTCCTCCCGGAAGTCCGGGAACTGGAGCACCAGGAAGAGGGTATCTTCGTACTCGTCTATCTTGGGCCGCTCGTTCCGGCTGAGGACGTCTTCCAGGGCGAGGGGATGGAAGTGGAAGATCAGCCGCAGACGCTCCACATCCTGGAACGTCGGCTTCTCCACGTTCATCCACGTGGTGTTGCCGCAGGTGAGGCTCCGGATCGGCATCGCTCCCTTTCTCCCCAAGGTCGCCGGCAGGGCTCCCAAGCCCGGTCACCCCCGGGAGACCAGGTACACCCCGGCGCAGACGACCAGGATGCCCACCCACCGGCTGAGCGGGATCTCCTCCCCCAGGAAGAGGCGCGAGGCCAGGGGGACCAGGACGTACATCAGGGCCAGCAAGGGGTAGGCGTAACTGAGGTCCATCTGCGAAAGGACCACCAGCCAGGCCGCCGCGCTGAAAGCGTAGAGGACCATCCCCGCCACCACCTCCACGCGGCTGGCGAGGCGTCCCAGGGTCCCCAGGGGATGGGTCCAGAAGGCCGAGGCCTCCAGGGGCCCGATGCGGTTCATCCCCTGCTTCAGAAGCAGTTGACCGCCCACAGCCAGGACCACCGCCACCAGGATCAGCCCCCACGACCGGGCCATGGCCCTCCCTCCTCCTGCAGAGATGGGCGTGCTGCGCCACAGAGACGGTTGTCGTGCAGCACGCCAGTGCTGCCATGCGCCGCGGAATCCGTGCAGCCCGCGCCCGAAACCCGCCGACCGCCTTCCCCTGGGCAGGCACAAGGCCTGCCCCTACCTCTGGGCAGCGTGCCCTCTGCGCCGGGAAGAGCGGTATAGCCTTCCCTTTTGTAAAACGAGACAGCCCTGCCACCCCACCCGAGGGCGCACGGCCGTGCGCCCCTACCTCCCCGCCGCTTGTGGGGCAGGACTAGGTCGCCCCGGCCACGCCCTCCGGCTCCTTCTCCTTCGGCCTTTCCTTCTGGCGGAACCAGGCGATGATGCGCCGCAGGGTCTCGTCCAGAGGGACCCGCGGCTCGTACCCGATCAGGCTGCGGATCTTGGTCAGGTCCGGGACGCGCCGGCGCATGTCCTCAAAGCCGGCTTCGTAGGCCTGGTCGTAGGGGACGTAGACGATGGGGGAAGGGCTCTCGGCGAGGCGCTTGACCTTCCAGGCCAGGTCCTCAATGGTGATCTCATCGGTGCTGCCGATGTTGAAGACATCGCCCACAGCCCCTGGGTGCTCGGCCAGGGCGATGATGGCCCGTACCACGTCCTCCACATCGGTGAAACAGCGGGACTGTTTGCCGTCGCCGTAGACGGTGATGGGCTCGCCCCGCAGGGCCTGCTGGACGAAGCGGGGCACCACCATGCCGTAGCGGCCGGTCTGGCGGGGGCCCACGGTGTTGAAGAGGCGGAAGATGACTACAGGGAGCCCCTTTTCCTTCCAGTAGGCCAGAGCCAGGAACTCGTCCACCGCCTTGGAGCAGGCGTAGGACCAGCGGCTGCGGGTGGTAGGGCCCAGCACCCGGTCGGCATCCTCCCGGAAGGGGACCTCCTCGCTCTTGCCGTAGATCTCGGAAGTGGAGGCGAGGAGGACCTTGCGGCGGTAGCGGTTGGCCGTGCGGAGGACGGCCTCTGTGCCCATGATGTTGGTCTCAATGACGTGCACGGGCCGGGAGACGATGAGTTCCACCCCCACCGCTGCCGCCAGGTGGAAGATGAGGTCGCACTCGCTCACCAGGCGGTCCATCACCGTCTGGTTGGTGATGGTCTCAATGGCGAAGTGGAACCTGGGGTGGTGCTGGAGGTGGGCGATGTTCTCAAAGCGCCCTGTGGAGAGGTCGTCTATGATGGTGACCTCGTCGCCGCGGGCCAGCAAGGCTTCCGCCAGGTGGCTACCGATAAACCCTGCTCCGCCAGTGATCAGCGCGCGCAACGGCCTTCTCCCTCGGAAAGAGTCTTGGGGGCATCCGCCCGGACCCGGATCTCCACACCCAAAATTATACCCCCAGGGCCGTGAGGCGTCAAAGGGGAGCGGTGGGGACTCGGTTGCACCTATGGCCTTCCCTTTTGTAAAAACGAGACAGCCCTGCAATGCCAGGGCCCTCGCTTGCCGCCGGGCCCAGCCTGTGGTACAGTTCCCCACGGAGGTGGGGGGAGATGCGGCGCGCGCTGGATCTCGCCTTCCTGCTGATGGGGTTCACTTTCACCATCGCCCAGACCCTCCTGGCGCGGGAACTCCTGGTGGCCTTCAGCGGGAACGAACTCTCCATCGGCCTCGTGCTGGGGTGCTGGCTCCTCCTGGAGGCGGCCGGAAGCGCCCTCGCGGGGCGGATGGCCCCTCGCTTTCCCTCCGACCCCTC
>JBMFPD010000216.1:0-5560 GCA_049969295.1 Anaerolineae bacterium
TGAGTGCCGTTGCCCACACAGCAGGGGTCTATGAAAAGCATCGCGCTCCTTCGCAAGGCGGAACATGGCTGAACACGTGGACTTCCTCCTCATCCACGCGCATCTCTTGACCATGCAGGGCCCTGGCGTCGGCTACATCAAGGATGGCGCCGTGGCGGTCCAGGGGGACCGCATCACCGCCGTCGGGCCGACGGACGACCTCCTGCAGCGCTTCACCGCCGACGAGGTCCTGGACTCCACCGGCTACGCCGTCCTGCCTGGCCTTGTGGATGCCCACCTGCACTCCCCCGAGTCCCTCCTGCGGGGGGTAGCCCAGGACGTCAGCCACTGGATGCAACTCGCGCTGGACCCCTACCTCCGCCACGTTGGCCCGGAGGAGGCCCTGGCCGGCGTGCGCCTCAGCGTGCTGGAAGGGCTGAAGGCGGGCACCACCACCTTCAGCGATTACACCTCGCCCATCCCAGGCTGGCCCGAGTTCTACGAACGCCTCGGGGTGCGGGCGCGCCTCACCCCCAAGATCAACGCCCTCCCCGCCACGGGCATGGCCGGCCTCAAGGTGGGGGACTTGTACCCCTTTGACGAGGCACGGGGCAGGGCCATGCTGGATGCAGCCCTGGCCTTCGCCCGGACCTGGCACGGGGCGGCCGGCGGCCGCATCACCGTCATGCTGGGCCCTCAGGCCCCCGACATGCTCCCCCGCGAACTCCTCCTGGAGGTCAAGCGCGCCGCTGAGCGGGAGGGCCTGATGATCCACATGCACGTGGCCCAGGGCGACCGCGAGATAGACCAGATGCTGAAGCGCTACGGCAAGCGCACCCCGGCCTACCTGGACGAACTGGGCTACCTGGACTCGCAACTTCTGGCCGTCCACCTGACGGAAGCCACGGACGAAGAGACGGCCCTCATCGCCCGGCGGGGTGCCCGCATGGTCCTCTGTTCGGGGAGCATCGGCATCATTGACGGCATCGTCCCGCCTGCCCACGTCTTCCGGCAGGCAGGCGGCCTGGTGGCCCTCGGCACCGACCAGGCCAGCGGCAACAACTGCCTCAACCTCTTCAACGAGATGAAACTCACGGCCCTCTTCAACAAGGTCAAGTACCGCGACCCAACGGTCATGCCCGCCTGGGACGTGCTGCGCATGGCGACCATTGAGGGCGCCCAGGCCATCGGCCTTGGCGATGTCATCGGGTCCCTCGCCCCGGGCAAGCAGGCGGACCTGATCTGGGTGGACCTCTCGGCGCTGAACTTGAACCCGGTCCTGGAAGCGCCCGTCCGCAACCTCGTGCCGAACCTGGTGTACGCCGCGTCCGGTCACGAGGTGGCCCACGCGATGGTGGCCGGGCGCATGGTGATGCGCGATCGGCGGATCCTCACAGTGGACGAGGCGGCAATACGCGAGGAGGCGCAGCACCGGGCCGAGGAGATCGCCCAGCGGGTGGCCGCCGACCCGGACGCCCGCCACCTGGCCCTGCTGCGCCCCATGGCCACGGGGCACCTGTAGGGGGATCGGGATGGCGCGGTACGTCCTTCTGCGCATCGTCGGCCTCATGGCCGTGCTCCTCGTCGTCACCGTCATCACCTTCGCCCTGATGCACGAGGTGCCGGGCGGGCCCTGGAAGTACGGCGAGAGGCTGGCCAGCGAGGAACAACTGGCCGCGCTCAAGGCCAAGTATGGCTTGGACAAACCGGTCTGGCAGCAGTACTTCATCTGGCTCCAGGGGGTGCTGCGGCTGGACTTCGGCCGCTCCTTCCAGCATCCCGACGAGACCGTCCTGGACCTCATCAAGCGGACCTGGCCGGTCACGATGCACCTGGGCCTCATGGCCCTCGCTTTGGCCTTCGGGATCGGCATCCCCCTGGGCATCATCGCTGGCCTCAAGCAGAACACCTGGATAGACCACCTGGCGACCTTGCTTTCCATCGTCGGGTTTGTGACCCCGCACTTCGTCTGGGGCATCCTGTTCATCTTGATCTTCTCGCTCACGTTGAAATGGCTTCCCACCGGCGGCTGGGAGGGCCCGAAGAACTGGATCATGCCTGCCGTGGTCTACTCGCTGGCGCCCATGGCCGCCATCGCCCGCTACACCCGCGCCAGCGTGCTGGAGGTGGTCCACGCTGACTACATCCGTACGGCGCGGGCCAAGGGCCTGAAGGAGCGGACTGTCATCCTGCGGCACATGTTGCCCAACGCCATGATCCCCATGATCACGGCCCTGGGGCCCATCGTCCCCGACCTGATCACTGGCTCCATCTTCGTGGAGGCCATTTTCCGGGTCCCAGGCCTGGGCCAGTTCTGGGTGACCAGCACCGTGGCCCGCGACTACAACATGATCATCGGCCTGACGGTCCTCTGGTCGGTGCTCATCGGGGTCACCTACCTGGTGACCGACATCCTGTACGCCTATGTGGATCCTCGGATCCGCCTGAGGTGATGGGGGAGGGGAGGTGAAAGAGGCTTTGGAGCGGCCAGGAGGGCTTGGGGGACGCCGGGGGGAAGCCCCCGCTGCTCAGGAGGGCTGGGGCCGCGTCCGGCCGGAGCGCAGCCTTTACCGAGATGCCCTGCGGCGTTTCGCCCGCAACCGGCTGGCCCTCGCCGGCCTGGCCCTCGTGCTCCTTGTGACCACCCTGGCCGTCTTCGCCGACGACTGGTTCATCGCCGTCTTCCAGGGCCGCCCGGCCAGGCCCCTCATCGCCCGGACACCTTACGACAAGATCTTCTTCGGGCCGGCGGGTGCCTTCCCTGGGCGCGACTACTGGATGGGCACCGACCTGAACGGACGGGACCTCTTCAGCCGCATCGTGTACGGGGCCCGCATCTCCCTCAGCGTGGGCATCCTCGCCCAACTCATCGCCCTGGGCATCGGCATGCCCCTGGGGGCGTTGGCCGGTTGGAGGGGCGGCCTTGCCGACTACCTGGTCATGAGGCTCGTGGACGTCATGTCGGCCCTGCCAACGTTGCTCTTTGCCTACTTCATCATGGCCCGCCTCGGCGCCGGGTACTGGAACGTGATGCTGGCCATCGGCGTGACCAGTTGGCTCACCATCTGCCGCCTGACCCGGGCCCAGTTCCTGGCCCTGCGGGACAAGGAGTTCGTGGAGGCGGCGCGTGCCGTGGGTGCGAGGGATTGGGACATCATCCGCAGGCACCTCCTGCCCAATGCCCTGGGGCCCATCATCGTCGCCCTGACGTTGGGCATCCCCACGGCCATCTTCGCCGAAGCCTCCCTCAGTTTCCTGGGGGTGGGCATCAACCCGCCCATGCCCTCCTGGGGCCAGATGCTGGGCCGCGATGGCATCGCCAACATCTCTTTCTACTGGCACCTGGCCCTCTTCCCGGCCCTCATGATCGCCCTGACCATGTTGGGCTTCACCCTGATGGGAGATGGCCTGCGCGATGCCCTGGACCCCCGGACGCTGCGGTAGAACTCTGACACGAGGGATATCCCGGTGAACTACTTCGCCTATGGGTCGTTCCTGGACGAGGAGACGCTCAGGACCCACTGCCCCAACGCCCGGTTCCTGGGGCGGGCCTGGCTGCCGAACTTCCGGCTGGAGTTCAACTTCCTCTCGCGCACCTACGGGGGTGGCGTGACCAGCGTGGAGTTCGCGCCAGGCCAGGTGGTGCACGGGGTCCTCTACGACATCTCCCCAGAGGAGATGGCCTACCTGGATACGGTGGAGGACGTGCCCCAGGGCGACTACTACCGCCAGACCGTGGCGGTGGTGGACGAGAAGGGGCGCATCCTCCAGGCCGAGGCCTACCGGACGACCCACCCGGCCGGGCCCTTCGCGCCCACGCGCCGCTACCTGGGGCTGATGCTCAAGGGGGCCCGCGAGCACGGCCTGGACCCGGCCTACATCCAGACCCTGGAGGACCTGTACGCATCCCTGCCGGCCTAGGAGACGGTTGCTGACCGCTGAACGCCCTCCTGGAGGACCTGTACGCATCCCTGCCGGCCCAGGAGAGAGCAGGAGAGAAACCATCGTGGCTGCACACCGTGCACAACCTATCGCCCACATCGGCTTTGAACTGCCCTGGCCCCGGGTGCACGATGCCACCGGCTACTGCGCCGCAGAACTGGCAGTGGAGGAGGCCAACGCCAAGGGGGACCTGCCCTGCCGGGTGGAACTGGTGCCCATCATTGATGACCGGGACCCGCAGAAGGCGCGGGAGGTGGCACGCCAGTTCGCCGAGGACCCAGCGGCCATCGGCGTCCTGGGGCCCCTGAACAGCCCCATGGCGGTGGCCAACCAGGACGTCTACCACGAGGCTGGCCTGGCCCAGATCACCTCGGAGGCCACGAGCCCCCTCCTCACGCGGCGGGGCTACCGGAACTTCTTCCGCCTGGTGGCCGACGACGAGAAGCAGGGGCGGGCCCAGGCCCGGGTGGCCGTGCAGTACCTGAGGGCGCGGCGCATCGCCGTCCTCCACGACAGCACGGCCTGGGGGGAGCCCATCGCCGGGGTTTTCTGCGCCGAAGCGAGGCGGCTGGGGGTGGAGCCGGTGCTGGTCTGGGGCTTCGGCGAGGCCGAGCGGCGATTGGACTTTGACGCCCTGGTGGAGGCGACCATGGCCTCCGAGCCGGACCTGGTCTACTTCGCCGTGTACTGGAACCCGGCCCACATCATCGCCCATCAGTTGCGCTACGCCCGTCTGGAGGCCCCTTTCCTGGGGACCGACGCCCTCAAGGCGTACCCCTACCTGGAAGTCCCTGGCCTGGACCGGGTCAGACCCTACCACACCTTCGCCGGCGCGGACATCCGCCTGCTCCCCTCGGCGCGGGAGTTCTTCGTCACCTTCGCCACCCGCTACCCTCTGACGCTGGTCAACATCCAGTACGCCGCCGAGGGGTACGATGCCGCCGGCCTCCTTCTGGAGGCCCTGCGGCGGGCCGGGCGGGTGGACCGTGCCGCCGTCCTGGAGAGCCTGCAGGAGATGGGCACCTACCAGGGGGTGAGCGGCCCCATCCGCTTTGACGAGCGGGGGGACCTGGTGGACCCGGAGATGGGCCTCTACCAGTGCGAAGATGGCCTGCGCAAGTACCTGGGCTCCCTGCGGGACCTCCTGCCGGGAGGCCCATATTGAGCCGCGTGGAGGAGGAAGACGGTCGTGGCCGAGAAGACACCGCAAGCCTACAGTGTGGAGGTATCGGCCTTCGGCGGTGCGCAGTGGTCGCCCCGTACGGCCTCGCTCCAGGAGGAACTGGGCACGGTCTGGGCCTCCTGCGGGCAGGCCTGGGAGTGGACGCGCCTCAGGGCTGTGCTCCTGCACCGGCCCTCTGTGGAACTGGAGGCGATTGACGACCCCGACAAGGTGCAGATGCTGGACCGACCGGACCCGCAGCGCGCCGCGGCCCAGCACGACGCGCTGGCGCAGACCTACCGGGAGGCGGGCGTGGCCGTCCACTACGTGGAGCCCCAGAGGAAGCCCACGCCCAACCAGATGTTCGTGGCCGACCTCCTCTTCATGACCCCCTCCGGGGCTATCCTGGCGCGGCCGGCCTCCACGGTGCGCGCCGGGGAAGAGCGGCAGGTGTCCCGGCGGCTGGCGGACCTGGGC
>JBMFPD010000217.1:0-5554 GCA_049969295.1 Anaerolineae bacterium
GGAGCGAATCGGCTACATCTTTCACGAGCACATCGTTTGGCACAAGGTAACGGGCGGCGTCAAGGGAGCAGGCGTTACAATCCAGAAACCCTTCCCCGGGTATTTCAACCCCAACATCATGACGGAATCCATCCTTGTCTTCCGCAAGCCAGGCCCGAAGATCTCTGAGAACCGAAGCCCATCTGAGAAAGAGGCCAACCGGATCAATCTGGATGTCATCTTCACCAACGAGATCGCGAACGACGTGTGGCACATCGCCCCTGTCCCGCCCAACTACTTGCCACACCCCTGCCCGTTCCCGGAGGAGATTCCCTATCGGCTGATCTTGCTCTACTCCTACGCCGGGGACCTGGTCCTTGATCCTTTCCTCGGGATCGGGACGACGGCCAAGGTTGCCAAAGCCCTGGGACGGCACTACGTGGGGTATGAGGTGCAAGAGAAATACCTGGCGGTGGCCCGAGCAAGGCTGGATGAACCTCTACACCTCCGGGAGCAGTTGATCGCCCGGTTTGAGAAAGTCCCTGTGAAAGACGAAGCGTACCTGGCCAGCCATCTGGCGGCGCGCCTGCGAGCCGGGCAGATAGAGCTGCCAGGATTCACCGATGTGCGAGAGCAAGGGGAGGCCTACCACACCTCCGATGAGGGTGAGGAGTAGCCGGCGACCAGGTATGAGAAGGAGCTTGCACGGTGGATAGGCAAGCGTTGCTCACCACCATTGCCCAGGTGGGGCGCGAACACCCCTCCCGACCACCTCTGCAGGAGGTGGAGGTCTTCGCGCCTTTCTTCGACGAGGCATCTGGGATGCCGGCCGGGCTGGAGCGGCGCGATGGAGCCTGCACGCGTCGGGAGCTCCTGCTCCGCTACCTGCTCCTCAATGCTGTGCTGGATCAGGGACCGGACACCGAGGGCGTCCGCAAGCTCCTGACAGAGGTGACCAACAGCCTGTACCGGCAGGAAGTCCGATTCCTCCACAAACCAGAGGCCTTCTTCCAAGAGCTGGGTATCGCGGTAGATGAGATCTCCTCTGTCCACGGGATGGTCAAAAGCCTGCGGGCAAAGCAGTGGGCGGAGGTCAATCAGTCGCAGGCCAGCAAGTACAGCCTCTTCCTGGATGGCGCGCAGCAGGTGCTGAACTACGCCGTGTTCCGCTGGGGCAGTCCTCTGGCTGTCCCCCTCTTGCTGACCAGGGACGAGGCCGAGGACGAACACAAACCGGAAGCGCTCTTCAGGTACATCGCCAGCTGGCCCTCAGCCGAGGTCATGTCCCAGCAACTCAAGGACCACCCCCGCTACGGCCTGGGCAAAGCGATAGGCGACAAGGCCACCCACCTCTTCGCCAAGTGGGTCATCCACACCTTCCCCCTCGTGCGGCGAGATGACCCCGGTTGGGGGTCATTCGGCTTTGAGCTGCCCCTGGATAGCAACGCTGGGCGCGTCCTCTTCCGCACGGGGTTCCTCTTCCAGTGGACCTCTCTGGAAGAGCTGAAGAAGTGGGATGTGGTGCGTCCGGAGAGAGGCAAGAAAGGGGCCCACTACATCCGGGTGACCAACGTCCGGGGCAAGAAAAGCGTCAAGGCCCAGGCGGACCCTTTCCTGTTTGAAGCGTACTGCGAGCTCTACAAAAAGCATCTGCAGATTGGGAAGGGAACCCCCCAGAGGGTGGAGATCCAGCGGATTCCTTCGGCCCTGTTGCTCCATACCGGCTACACCCCAGGGGAGCTGGACGACGGCCTGATGCACATCGGGACGCAGTACTGTTTCAACCATGCCGATCCTCTGTGCGGGGATTGCCCTCTGCGGACCGACTGCCTGGGCTATGCCCAAGACCGCTCACTGATCGCAGACTACCGCACATAACCAGTGCGAATCCATTCCCATCCAGGAGCAAGTACAAGATGACCGCCAATCGGTACGACGTGAAAGACCTTTCCCTGGCCCCCCAGGGCCGCCTGCGCATAGAATGGGCCGAACTGGAGATGCCCGTCCTGCGCCTCATCCGGGAGCGCTTCGCCCGGGAAAAACCCCTGGCCGGCCTCCGCCTCTCGGCCTGCCTCCACATCACCACCGAGACAGCCAACCTGGCCCGCACCCTCCAGGCCGGCGGCGCCGACGTGGTCCTCTGCGCCAGCAACCCCCTCTCCACCCAGGATGACGTGGCCGCCGCCCTGGTGGTGGACTACGACATCCCCGTCTTCGCCATCAAGGGGGAGGACCACGAGACCTACTACCGCCATATCGCCGCCGCCCTGGACCACCACCCCCACCTGACCATGGACGACGGCGCGGACCTCGTCTCCACCCTGCACAAGGAGCGGACGGAGCTCCTCCCCCACGTCCTCGGGGGCACGGAGGAGACGACCACGGGCGTCATCCGCCTGCGGGCTATGGCCAAGGATGGGGCCCTGCGCTTCCCCATCCTCGCCGTGAACGACGCCCTGACCAAGCACCTCTTTGACAACCGCTACGGGACGGGCCAGTCCACCATAGATGGCATCATCCGGGCCACCAACATCCTCCTGGCCGGCAAGACTGTGGTGGTGGGCGGCTACGGCTGGTGCTCCCGCGGCATCGCCATGCGCGCCCGGGGCATGGGAGCCAACGTCATCGTCACCGAGGTGGACCCCCTGCGGGCCCTGGAAGCGGTGATGGACGGCTACCGCGTGATGCCCATGCTGGAGGCCGCCAGGGTGGGGGACATCTTCGTCACCTCCACCGGCAACATCCACATCCTGGACACGCCCCACTTTGAGGTGATGAAGGATGGGGCCATCCTGGCCAACTCCGGCCACTTCAACGTGGAGATCAACATCCCGGCCCTGGAGGCCCTCTCCACCTCCCGACGGCGGGTGCGGGAGTTCGTGGAGGAGTTCCGCCTCAGGGACGGCCGGCGCCTCTACCTCCTCGGTGAGGGCCGGCTCATCAACCTGGCCGCCGCCGAGGGCCACCCCGCCAGCGTGATGGATATGAGTTTCGCCAACCAGGCCCTGGGCGCGGAGTACATGGCCAAACACGGCCGGGACCTGAAGCCCCAGGTCTACTCCATCCCCGAGGAGATTGACAAGGAAATCGCCCGCCTCAAACTCCAGGCTATGGGCGTTCAGATAGACACCCTCACGCCAGAGCAGGCCCGCTACCTGGAGTCGTGGCAGGAGGGGACGTGAGGAGGCATGCCTGAGAGAAGGCCCTTCTGAGCCTTTGCGGGGCCACGGCAACATCAACCGCCAACGCGGAGAGAAACCGAGAGAGAAAGGAGACAACCCATGAGCACGACCTTCATGACTTCGCCCAGGCTGTTCTACACCTCCGAGTCGGTGACCGAAGGCCACCCGGACAAGATCTGCGACCAGATCTCCGATGCCGTCCTGGACGCCATCCTGGCCGACGACCCCGACGCCCGCGTGGCCTGCGAGTGCGCGGCGACCACGGGCCTCATCGTGGTCATGGGGGAGATCACCACCTCCACCTACGTGGAAATCCCCCAGATCGCCCGCCAGGTCATCGCCGACATCGGCTACACCCGCGCCAAGTTCGGCTTTGACGCCGAGACCTGCGGCGTCATCGTCTCCATCAAGGAGCAGTCGGCCGATATCGCCCTGGGGGTAGATAAGGCCCTGGAGGCCAAACGGGGCGAGATGTCCGACGAGGAGATTGAGGCCATCGGCGCGGGCGACCAGGGGATGATGGTGGGCTTCGCCTGCATCGAGACGCCAGAACTCATGCCCCTCCCTATCTCCCTGGCCCACCGCATCTGCAAACGCCTGGCCGAGGTCCGCAAGAAGAAGATCCTCCCCTACCTGCGACCGGATGGCAAGTCGCAGGTGACGGTGGAATACTCCTACGGCAAGCCGGTCCGGGTGGACACCGTGGTCGTCTCGGCCCAGCACGACGCCAAGGTGGGCCACGAACAGATTGAGCGGGAGATCATTGAGTACGTGGTCAAGCCGGTGGTGGGCGAGGAACTCCTGGACGAGCGGACCAAGTACTTCATCAACCCCACCGGGCGCTTTGTGACCGGGGGCCCTCTGGGCGATGCCGGCCTGACCGGCCGCAAGATCATCGTGGATACCTACGGCGGTGTGGCACGCCACGGCGGCGGCTGCTTCTCGGGCAAGGACCCGACCAAGGTGGACCGCTCCGGCTCCTACATGGCCCGCTACGTGGCCAAGAACCTGGTGGCTGCAGGCATCGCCGACCGGCTGGAACTGCAGGTCTCCTACGCCATCGGCGTGGCACGGCCCCTCTCCCTGAGCGTGGAGACCTTCGGCACCGCCCGCATCCCGGACGACCGCATCATTGAACTGATCCAGGAGCACTTTGACTTCCGGCCGGCAGCCATCATCCGCGACCTGAACTTGCGGCGGCCCATCTACCGGCCCACGGCGGCCTACGGCCACTTCGGCCGGGAAGACATAGATGCGCCATGGGAGCGCACCGACAAGGCCGAGATCCTGCGCAAAGCTGCCGGCCTCTGAGAGGCCTTGCCCACCCGCCTGCCCCCTCCCTCTCCATCCGCAGGTGGAGAGGGAGGGGGTGGCCGCAATCCCTCCTCAGGGCAGGATGTCCACGTCCGTGAGGACGACGAGGTCCGTCCCAGCCTCTGTGGGAAGGGACATCCCCCCGGCGTCCAGCACCCGCACCGCCACCCAGTAGCGGCCGGGAGGGGTGGCTGGGTTCAGGTTGATGTCCTGGTCCAGCCGGACGACCTCGCCAGGGAGCCACTGGGCCGGCGGGGAGAGGCCCCACGCGTCCTGCTCCCGCATCAGGCTCAGCCCCCAGACCTGCCCGAGGTCGTCCACAAGTCGCGCTTCGCACCGCAGCCCCTCGCCCACGTCCCCAGCCCGTACCCAATATGTGGTCAGATGGAGCCAGGCGCTGGGCGGGTGGTAGCGGTCGTCCCGGGGCGAAAGGCGCGCCACATCCACGCGGTACCCCACCAGCCGGAGGCCCCCCAGCGTGTGGTCGGCAGGCTTGGCCCCCTCCGGGAGAGCGGCCAGGCGGTGCCGGGCCGCGTACCCCTTGAGGACGACGCCAGCCGGGTATTGCTCCGTCACCAGGGGGAAGCGCGCCGCAAGCCACCCCTCCACAAGGTGCGCGGGGTCGGGGCCCTCCAGGTGGGATTGCACCAGCCACACCACCCCGGAAGGCGAGAGGCTCGCCAGGGGCCCTTCCCCCTCTCCCGGGGTCGCCAGGGGAGCGCCGAAAGGGGCCACCACGGGCGCGGGGCCGGCGTAGTAGTACTCCAGGGCTGGCCGCAGGAACCCCGGGTGCACGAGCACGAGGTCTTGCGGCCCGGCATGGGCTTCCAGATAGGCGGCCGCAGCGCGCCAATCCTCGCGGCGGTTCTCAGGAAGCCACATCGCCGGGAGCGCGGCCAGGAGGAGCACGGCCCAGACCAGCGCCAGGAGGGTTCCCAGGGCCCGCGCCTGCCGCCAGAGAAACCCCACCCCGGCCGCGACCGCCAGCCACAGGAGAGGGACCACCACGAGGAAGTACCGGGCCTCTGCGAAAACGGTCCCATCCACGGCGAGGAAGGCGTTCCCCACGAGGAGCGGCC
>JBMFPD010000218.1:0-5524 GCA_049969295.1 Anaerolineae bacterium
CGCCCCTTCCCGACGCTGCACCCATGCCGCGGGCGCACGGCCGTGCGCCCCCTACCCCTCTGGCCACTGCGAACCCGCCCCGCGGGGCGGCACCTCCCTCAGCGGGCCCCTGCCCACCCCCGCAGGGCCAAGGGCAGGTACTGCCGGCCCAGGACCGCCGTGGGCGTGGGGGAGGGCGTCGGAGTCGCCGTGGGCGTGGGGGAGAGCGTCGGGGTTGGCGTGGGCGTGGGAGGCTCGCCCCCGCAGTAGCGGAGGGCTATGTCGTCCAGGAAGAAGCGGGAGACGTAGGACGTGTTGGTGTCCGCCCGGAAGCGGATCTCCACCGTCCGCCCGGTGTAGGGCGTGAGGTCCCAAGTGGAATGGACCCACCGCCCCTGGGGGTATTCCTCGGTCAGCACCGCCAGTTCCGCCAGGAGCGCGCCACCTCCGTCCAGCACCTCCACGTGGAGGCGGTCGTGGGGGCGGTCTGCGGGGTTCACCCACCAGTTCCACTCGTTGGTCTCCAGGTACCACCAGGCGGAGACGGCTGCCTGGGCCGCATCCGGAGGCAGACCTACCCTCTGGGAGATGCTGTCCCGGCTGTAGACCTGGCTGCCCAGGAGCGCGCCCCAGGCTCCGCTGTGGGGGTTGTCCTGGGTGATGAGGGGCTGGCCCTGGGGCGAGCGAAGGGTCCAGGCCGTCCCCAAGAGCCCTCGCTCAAAGTCGCCATCCGGCAGGTGGTCTGGGCAGGCTGGGGTGGAGGTGGGCGTGGGTGTCGGCGTGGGGGTGGGCGTGGGCACCCCCTCCGGCAGGAGGCCAGCGCGGTGGGCCACCGTGCCCAGAGCGGCGCGGGCGAAGGCGGTGAAGAAGGGAAGGCAGTTCCCGCAGGCCCTGGGCTGGAGGTTGGCCACCAGGTCCTGGGCCGAGTGATAGTAGGGGTTGAAGTCCTGCGCCTCCCGCGGCTCGTAGTTCTCAATGGCCAGGATGGCCGGGATGCCCACCCGCCAGAAGGGGGAGTGGTCGCTGGCCTCGGTCGCGGCCCCGCCGGAGAAGGTCTCCGGCACGAGGTCCAGTCCGTAGGCGGCGATCACGTTGGCAAAGGCCGCGGCCACTTCCTGGGAGGCTGGGTCCCTGGCGTGGAGGTCTATGTCGGGGGCACCCTGGCCATCCCAGGCCACCATGTCCAGGTTGAGGACGTCCACGACCTGCTCGCCTTCCCAGGCCACCTGGTGGGCGTAGGCAGCGGAGCCCCAGAGGCCTCGCTCCTCGGCAGTGAAGTGGACGAAGCGGATGGTATCCCGGAAGGCATGCTGCCGCAGGATGCTTGCGGCGACGAGGACCGTCACCGTGCCGCTGCCATTGTCGTCCGCGCCGGGAGCGCGCTCCGTCGGGTCGCCGCGGCCGTTGGTGGAGTCGTAGTGGGCACAGAGGATGTGGACCCGCTCCGGGTGCTCCCAGCCCGGGAGTTCGGCGACGATGTTCTCCCAGCCATAGGTGGAGAAGTGCCACCGGTAGGCCGGGATGCCCCACTCGGCGTAGCGCTCCAGGAGGTACTGGGCCGCCTTTCGGAGCCCTTCGGTGGCAGTGGGGCTCATCTGCGCGTACCGGGTGAGGATGGTGTAGGGTTCCCCGCCGATCACCACCTCCCGCTCGCCGCTCAGGGCTGTCAGGTGGTCAAGGAGGTCTTCCGTCCGCACCTGGTCCATCATGGCCTGGATGCGGGGGTCGGGCGTGAGGCCGCTTGCCGTGTCCTGGCCCTTGCTCTGCCCGGCTGCCGTGCCCAGCGGTCCCTCCAGATGGACGGCCTCGCCTGGGGCTGCGGGGTTCTGGGCCGCGGCCCCTGTCCCCAGGGAGGCCATCCCCAGGAGGACGAGGATGACCAATCCGATCAGGTTGCTGCGGTGTCGGTTCAAGCGGTTTCCTCCTCTGCGTGGGGAAGGAACCGGGGGGGACGCCCCAGGAGCCGGGCGATCCCCTGCAGGAGCGCATCTTCCACCTGCTCTTGGTACCGCCATGAGACGAAGGCCAGGAGGCAGATGCCCCCTGCGCCCGCGGCCCAGCCGGCCGGGCCCAGGGCGTGGCCGTAGGCCCCGATCAGGTTCGCGGCCACCAGACCCGGCAGCCGCCCGACCACCCCAACGGCAAAGAGGAGCGAAAGGGGCAGGGGGCTCAGGCCGGCCAAGAGCGACGCCGCGTCGTCCGGCAGGAAGGGCAGAAGGTAGACCAGGAAGAAGAAGGCCACGCCCCGCCGTGCTGCCAGCGCATCCCACCGCGCCAGCCGGCGGCGGGGGACCAGCCGCTCCACCAGGGGCCGCCCGAAGCGCCTGGACAGGGTCAGGTTGACCGCCATGCCCGCGTACACGCCCGCAGCACAGTAGAGGCTGCCCCGCAGCACGCCGAAGAGGTAGCCGCTGGCGAACTCTATGGCCGAGCCCGGGATGGGCGCGATCAAGCCCTGGGCCAGTTCCAGGGCCACGACCACCAAGGGACCCCAGGGCCCGGCCCTCCGCACGGCCAGGGCGATGGCCTCCCGGCTTCCGAAGAAGGTCCGGATGGGTTCCTGGAGGACCAGGACCGCCCCACCCACCACCGCGGCCAGGAAGAGGGCGCCAACCCAAAGAGGCCAGTCCCGCCAGAGGTGCCGGATGTCCTCTCTTGCCTGCTCCTTTCGGTCTCCGCCTCTCCGGATCTCCTCGGTGAACGAGTTCATTGGTCCTCGCGCGTCCAGACTTCCATGGCTTTCAAGACGATGAAGAGCAGGCCGAAGATGCCCATGAAGACCAGGAGGCAACTGACGGCCGTCACCGCGGCCCCTGGTCCGTAGAGGAGCCCGATGAGGCCGCCGCCCACTACCAACAGGATGGCGAAACCGCCCAGGATGAGGTTCCTCTGCGTCTCGGCCCAGTGCCTGCGGGGATCAAACCCCTGCTTCGGCGGGCGGTGTCCCTCGTCCATGCCCTGCCTCCACCTCCGGGCCCAGCGCCTGCACCAGGGCCTGGGCCAGTTCTCCCGCCATCTCCACGAAGGCCTGGATGCCGGCCGCGTCCAAGCCCTCCACATGCACCCCGGCGACGACCACCACCGTCCGGCCCAGGGCGGAGGCCAACTGCTCAGCCACAGGGCGGGCCAGGGCCTCGTCCTTGTGGCCCAGGCGGTTCCAGACGGAACTGGTGGCGCTCCGGCGGCCTGGGTCGGCCAGGCTGGGGCGGGGTTCGGCGCAGACCACCGAGCCCACGTGGGGCCGGTCCCCACCCCCCAGGCAGACGACCCAGTCCTCCCCCAGGGGGAGAGCCCTCGCCCAGAGGCGGTAGGGCGGGCGTTCGGCTGCGAACTCCCTCACGGCCCGCCTCCTCTTGTGCTGGGGGGCGGTCCCTGCCAGCGGCCCCCCAGGGTGTGGGGGAGGCCCAGGAGGTCCAGCACCCGCCCCACCGTGGCGTCCACCAGGTCCTCCACTGTCCGGGGCTGGGCGTAGAAGGCTGGCACCGGCGGCAGGACGATGCCGCCCATGAGGGTCACCGCCTCCATGTTGCGGATGTGGGCCAGGGTCAGGGGGGCCTCCCGGAAGAGGAGGATGAGGGGGCGACGCTCCTTCAGGGCCACGTCCGCGGCCCGGGTGAGGAGGTTGTCCGCCGCGCTGTGGGCCACGGCCGCGAGGGTCCGGGCGGAGCAGGGCGCGATGACCATGCCGTGGGCAGGGAAGGAGCCGCTGGCGATGGGCGCGGCCAGGTCCTCGGGGGCGTAAGCGCGGTCGGCAAGGGCTTCCACCTGGGCGCGGCTGAGGCCTGTCTCCAGGGCCAGGGTGGTCTCCCCGGGGCGCGAGAGGACCAGGTGCGTCTCCACATCCGGCATGTCCCGCAGGACCTGGAGGAGGCGCACCCCGTAGATGGCCCCGGAGGCCCCGGAAATCCCCACCACCAGCGCGCGCAACAGTCTTCCCTCCTCGCGTCAGGGCTGGCCCCCAGTATACGCCGGGAAGGAGGCCCTGTCAATCGGCCGCGGGCCTTCTTGCAGGGCTGACCCTCTTATAGAACTCTGACGGCCTTCTGGCACGGCAAACCGTAGCGCCGGGAAGAGTGGTCATAGCCCTCCCCTTTTGAAAAACGAGACAGCCCTGGGCCCTCTTGCGGCACCGCGGCGCAGCCCCTCGGAGGCTCCACCCCCTCGCCGTGCTCTCCAGGGGAGGGTTAGAGGCCCAGTTCGGCACGGGTGCGGATGAAGGTGAGGACGTTGTCCCGGCCGAGCATCCCCACCAGGCGGCCCCCTTCCACCACGGGCAACTGGTTCACACCGTCCTCGGTCATCTGCTCCAGGGCCACCCACAGTTCGTCGTCCGGCGAGACGGAGCGCAACTGCTCCAGAGGGGTCATGATCTCCTCCACCCGGGTGGTGGGCCAGGCCTCCCTCGGCACACCCTTGATGTGGTGCAGGGTCAGGAGGCCGCGCACCGTATCCCCCTCCAGGACCGGGAAACACCGCCGCCCGGTAGGGAGCAGGACTTCATCCACCATCTGCTGGACGCTCATGCCCGCCGGCAGAAGGGAACATTCCCGGGTCATGATCTCCCGCACCTTGTGGCCCTCCAGCATGGCCCGCATGGCCACCTGTTGGTAGGACGTGCTGGCCGCGTTGTCCAGGAACCACCCGATGAAGATCCACCACAGCCCGTCCAGTTGCCCCGAGCCCAGGATGCGCCAGAGGCCAGCGAAGATCATCGTGTAGGCCACCAGTTGCCCCACCCGGGAGGCCCAGCGGGTGGCGGTGCGCAGGTCTCCGCCCAGCGCCCAGAGGACGGACCGCAGGACGCGCCCCCCGTCCAGGGGGAAGCCCGGGATCAGGTTGAAGACGCCCAGCATGGCGTTGACCAGGGCCAGGTAGAACAGGAGGGCCGAGAGGGGTTCGCTGAAGAGGCGGGCCACCAGGCCCCCTATGGCACAGAGGATGGCCAGCGCCAGGCTGGTCATGGGCCCGGCGATGGCCATGACGAACTCGTTGACCGCGCTTTTCGGCTCCCGGGTGATCTGGGCCGCCCCGCCGAAGATGAAGAGGGTGATGTCCTTGACCGGCACGCCGAAGGCCATGGAAACGAGGGAATGGGCGAACTCGTGCAGGAGCACCGAGAGGAAGAAAAGGATGCTCGTAGCAATGCCCATCGCCCAGTAAAGGGAGGGGGACCAGTGGGGGTAGCGTTCCGGGAAGTACTGGCCAGCCAGGCCCCAGGCGATCAGGATGAAGATCAGGAACCAACTGATGTGGATGCGCACCGGGATGCCGAAGACCCTGGCGATCTGGAGGCTGTTCTTGACCATCTTTCGTTCCACTCCTTCCGTCCTGGGGAAACAGCGGGGGCCCTTCACCCTGAGGCGAGGGGCCCCACGCGGTGACTTCCTGGGAGTTGGGGCGCGGGGTCAGTTCCAGTCCCGCTCCACGTCCATCTCCTTCATTTCACCGGTGACGGTGAAGACCACCCGCTCGCAGATGTTGGTGACGCGGTCGGCGGCCCGCTCCAGGTTGTGGGCCACCCACAGGAGGTAGGAGGCGCGGTCAA
>JBMFPD010000219.1:0-5432 GCA_049969295.1 Anaerolineae bacterium
TGCGATGGCGAACTCAGGCAACTCTTCAGCACCCTGGACTGGCATCAGCCACGCGAAGCCTACTACCAGCGCATCTTCAGCAAGACAGCCTCCCTCTTCATGTCTGCCGCGGAATCGGTGGGCCTGCTGGCCTCGGCCCCCCCACGCGAGATGAAAGCCCTCCAGGACTTCGGCTACAACCTGGGCATGGCCTTCCAGATCGTGGACGACATCCTGGACTTCGTGGGCGACGAGGGGGTCATGGGCAAGCCGGTGGGCAGCGACCTGCGCCAGGGGACCATCACCCTGCCGGTCTTCTACTTCATGCAGCAACATCCCGAGGTGAATGTACCAGCCCTGTACGAACGGGAAGGCGTGGACCGTCTCATTGACCTGGTGCGCACCTCCGAGGCCATCCCCGCAGCCCAGGCTGAGGCCGAGGAGTTCGCCAAGAAGGCCATCCGCGCCCTGGATGCCTTCCCCGACAGCCCCTACCGCCAGACCCTGTGCACCCTCGCCGACTACGTGGTTGCCAGGAGGTGGTAGGGCGCGCCGAAGGCCAACCCAGGCGCGCCAGCGCCTACCCTGCGGGAGGAGCGCCACCCTATGCCCCACCAGGCCACGATGGACGATGCATCTCGCGTGGACCTCTCCGTCATCATCGTGAACTGGAACGTGCGGGACCTCCTGGCCCGCTGCCTGGAGAGCCTCCGAGCGGAGGCCGAGCACGAGGAGGGGCATATCCTCTCCCTGGCCGCCTCGTCCTATCTTTTTGAGGTCATCGTGGTGGACAACGCCTCCTCCGACGGCAGCGTGGAGATGGTTCAAGGAAGGTACCCGTGGGTGCGGCTCCTCGCCAACGCCGCGAACCGCGGCTTCACCCAGGCCAACAACCAGGGCCTGGCCCTGGCCCGGGGGCGGTACCTCCTCCTTTTGAACCCCGACACGGAGGTCCGCCCTGGAGCCCTGCACACCATGCTCCAGTGGATGGACGCGCACCCCCGCGCCGGCGCCCTCGGCCCACGGGTGCGCTACCCCGATGGCTCAGTGCAGCCCACCCGCCGCCGCTTCCCCACCCTGGCCACCGCCTTCCTGGAGAGCACCTTCCTGCATCAGTGGTTCCCCCACAACCCCGTCGCCCGCCGCTACCACATGGCCGACCAAAGCGATGAGGAGGAGCAGGCCGTGGACTGGGTCGTGGGCGCGTGCCTCCTCCTGCGGGGCGACGCCGTGCGCGAGGTCGGCCCCCTGGACGAGGGGTTCTTCATGTACTCGGAGGAACTGGACTACTGCGCCCGCCTCCGGGCCGCGGGCTGGGAGGTCGCCTACCTGCCCGCGGCGGAGATCGTCCACTACGAAGGCCGGTCCAGCGAGCAGGTCCCGGTGGCGCGCCAGTACCACTTTGACGTGAGCAAGGTCCGCTTTTACCGCAAGCGCCACGGCGCGGCGGCTGGGACCCTCGTGCGCCTTTTCCTCCTCTTCGGCTATGCCGTACAACTGGCCCTGGAAGGGGCCAAGTGGCTCGTGGGGCACCGGCGGGACCTGCGGGCCCAGCGGGTGCGGGCCTACGCCTGGCTCCTGCGCTCGCGCCTCAGGCCGGGCCTCGCACCACCCCAGGGGAGGCAGGCGCGGTGAGGGTCCTCATGGTCACCGGGGAGTTCCCTCCTTTGCAGGGAGGGGTAGGGGACTACACGGCACGCCTCTGCCGCGCCCTCGCCTCACAGGGGGTGGAGGTGGAGGTGGCCACCACCTGCCTGCGGAAGGCCCCCTCGCCTCAGGATGCGGAGGAACCCTGCGCCGTCCACCGCGCCATCGCCTCCTGGGGCTGGTCCTGCTGGGGGGCCATTGCGCGCCTCGCCCAGGAGCGAGGGGCGGACCTCGTCCATATCCAGTACCAGGCAGCGGCCTACCGGCTGCACCCAGCCATCAACCTCTTCCCCTGGTGGCTGCGCCTGCGCCGGAAGGACCTCCCCTGCGTGGTGACGTTCCACGACCTGCGGGTCCCTTACCTCTTCCCCAAAGCCGGGCCGGCGCGCTGGTGGGCGGTCCTGGCCCTGGCCTCTGGCGCGCGGGCCGTCATCGTCACCAACCAGGAGGACGACGGCCGCCTGGCCCGGGCCTGCCGCACCCCGCGCTTCCAGGTCCCTCTGGGGCCCAACCTGGAGCCGCCTGAGGGCCTTCTCCCCCGTTCCCGCCCCGCAGACCCCGGCGAGGGCCCTTTCCTCCTCTGCCACTTCGGCTTCCTCAACGCCAGCAAGGGGTGCCAGGACCTGGTGGAGGCGCTGGCTCTCCTCCGTGCCCGGGGGACGCCCCGGCCCTTCGCCCTGCGCATTGTGGGCGGCACAGCGGGCGATAGCGACCCTACCAACCTCGCCTTCCGCGAACACCTCCAGGCCCGCATCGCCGCCCTGGGCCTGGAGGAGACCGTCTCCTGGACCGGGTTCCTGCCGCCGCGGGAGGTCTCCGCCCATCTGCTGTCGGGGGACCTGTGCGTCCTTCCCTACCGGGACGGGGCCTCCTTCCGCCGGGGTACCCTGCTCGTCGCCCTGGTCCACGGCCTGCCCATCCTGACCACGGAACCCACAACGCCCGTCCCCCAACTGCGGCACGGGGAAAACGTGTGGCTTGTCCCCCGCCAGGACCCCCAGGCCCTGGCCGACGCCATCCTGCACCTCGCGGGAGATCCGGCCCTGCGGGAGCGGCTCGCGCAAGGGGCCCGAGCGCTCGGCCGCACCTTCCAGTGGGCGCAGATCGCCCAGGATACCAGGGAGGTCTACCGTGCCGTCCTGGGCCGCTGAGAGGCTTCCGCGCCCCCGCCCCATCGTCCCCCTGGTGGCCGCGTTCGTCCTGGTGGCCGGCCTCTACAGCCTTGTGACGCCAGTCTTTGAGGCCCCGGACGAGATCCAGCACTTCTATTATGTCAAATACCTGGTGGAGGAGCGGCGGCTGCCCGTCCAGGGGCCGGAGGGGTGGAACACCTGGGCCCAGGAAGGGAACCAGCCTCCCCTGTACTACGTGTTGGCCGCGGTCCTGGCCGCTCCGATAGACCTTTCCGACACGGACCAGGTCGTGTGGCTCAACCCCCAGGCCAACGTCGGCGACCCTCTCCGGCCGGGGAACAAAAACCGCGTCGTCCACCGGGACGAGGAACGCTTCCCCTACCAGGGCACGGTCCTGGCGGTGCACCTCATCCGGCTCCTCTCGGTGGTCCTGGGCGCGGGCACGGTCTACTTCACCTACCTCCTCGCCCAGGACCTCCTGCCCAGGCGCCGGCTCCTCCCCCTGGTGGCTGCGGCCCTGGTCGGCTTCAACCCCCAGTTCTGCTTCATCTCCGGCGCGGTGAGCAACGATAACCTCATCACCTTCCTGGCCGCCGTCTGCCTCTTCCTCTCCGTCCGCTCCCTGGCAGGCCGCCTGGGGCGCAGGGGAGTGGCTCTCTGGGGGCTCGCGCTGGGACTGGGGGCGCTTTCCAAGGTGAGCGGTCTCCTCCTCTTGGCCTTGGCGCTGGCCGCGGTCTTCTTGGCCGCCTGGCGACGGCGAGGTCCCCTCCGCCTCTACCTGGCCGATGCCGGCCTCCTCCTGGGCATGTGGGTCCTCGTCGCCGGCTGGTGGTACGGGCGCAACTGGCTCCTCTACGGCGAGCCCACCGGGACGAGCATCATGATCTCCGTGGCCGGGGGAAGGCACAACCCCATCTCCTGGCCCGACTTCCTCCACGAACTGCGGGGGCTGCGCATTTCCTACTGGGGCGTGCTGGGGTGGTTCAACATCCTGGCCTGGCCATGGCTCTACCGGGTGACCGACGTCCTGGTCCTCCTGGCCCTTGTCGGCCTCGCCCTCGGTGCCTGGCGCTCCGGCCGCGGGCTCTGGCACGACGTACGCGCCCTGGCCACGCTGGCCCTGGCTTTCTGGATCGCACTGATGGCGGTCTCACTCCTCTTCTGGACCTCCAGGACCCCTGGATCGCAGGGCCGGCTCCTCTTCCCGGCGAGCCCTGCCCTGGCCGTGCTGGTCGTCCTGGGGTGGAGCCACCTGCCTGTGGTGGGACGACGGGGGTGGGTCTTCGGCCTCCTGGCTGCGGGCCTGGCGGTGCTGGCCATCGCTACACCTTTCGTCTACATCCGCCCGGCCTATGCCAGGCCCCCCCTCCTCACCGAAGAGGAGGTACCGGAGGAAGCCCGCATCACCCCGCCCCTGGACCATGCGGAGCGCATCCGGCTCCTCGGCCGGACGATCCAACCCTCGGAGGTCCACCCGGGCGACTGGGTGGAGATCGTCCTCTACTGGCAGTGCTTAAAGCCCATGGACTATGACTACAACCTCTTCATCCGCCTCCTGGGGTACCGGGAGCAGGTCATCGCCCAGGTGGATAGTTACCCCGGCGCCGGGACCTACCCCACCTCGCTGTGGAAGCCCGGCCAGGTCATCCAGGACCGCTACCGGGTGCAGGTTTACCCGCTCGCCCGGGTGCCGGTCGTCGCCAAAGTGGATATCGGCTTCTACGACCGCTGGAGCATGGCTGGCCTGCCCAGCCACGACCCGCAGGGACAGCCCATGTCGGGCATCATCGGCACGGTCAAGGTCACGCCCAACCGTTCGGAACCAGCCCCAGAGCCGATGTACCTCCTCGGCAATGCCATTGGCCTGGCCCAGTACGAAGTGTCCGACACCGCCCTCACGCCGGGCGGACAACTCTTCGTCTCCCTGACGTGGCAGTCGGTGCGCCCCGTCCAGGACGACTACACCGTGTTCCTCCACCTGGAGGGACCCAAGGGCGTGGTGGCCCAGAACGACCGCCCCCCTCTCTCAGGCTACTACCCCACTTCGGCCTGGGCGCCAGGGGACCTTGTCCCGGACCGGATGCGCCTCCTGGTGGGCACGCGCGTGCCCGAGGGCACCTACCGCCTGGTCGTCGGCCTCTACCGCCTGCAGGATGGTGCCCGCCTGCCCGTGACCGCGCCGGACGGCACCCCCGTCGGGGATCACATCCTCCTGGGGGAAATCCGCATCGTGCGGAGGCCGTGAAGCGCGCCCTGCGGCGGTACCGCGTGCGTTGCTCTCGCCACCGGCTTGGAAAACGCCCTTCCATGTGCTATAATCGCGCCCACCTGGGGGCCCCTGAGGGCCTGCCCCGCTGCAAGGCTCCTTGCTGATGCAGCAGGCCAACCTTGCCACGGAGGTCCGATTTGAGCAGGATCGTGGAAGACATAGAGCGCCGCTACGCCGACCTGGTCCGACGGCTGGAGGCTGGCGAGATAGACGAAGCCACCTTTGAGGCTGAGGCAGAACGCTTCCAGTTCCAGGATGAAGAAGGGCGCATCTGGGCCCTGGGGGCGCGGACCGGCCGCTGGTACGTCTACACCGACCAGGGCTGGGTCCTGGCCGACCCGCCCCGGGAAGAAGCCCCTCCCCCTGAGGAGAAGCCGCAGGGACGCATCCCCCTCTCCCAGTAC
>JBMFPD010000220.1:0-5421 GCA_049969295.1 Anaerolineae bacterium
TGCCACACGATCTCCTGATGGAACTCGTAGCCGATTTCCTCCATCATCACCACCAGATGGTGTGGGACGGGGTATTGGCGCCCGTTGAACAGCACGGTTCCGATGACCACCGCGCAAAAACCGCCGCGCTTCTGCGTCCGAAAGACCTCGGTGAAGCATGCTTTGAGCCAATCCAGGTACTCCTCGTACGGTCCCCCCCGCCGCGTTCGGTACCATTTCTCAGGATCAGCAACGTGCTGCTCATAATCAATCGCGTTCCAGTACGGAGGGCTGGTCACGACGAGGTCCACCGAGCCGTCGGCCAGCTCGTCCATTCTCTCGCACGATTTGAGGAACAAACGGTCCATATCTCCACACCCTGCTCTTCCGCGCCCGAGCTACCTCACCCCGTCTTCCGCCGCCCCAGGCATTCCACGAAGGCACAGTGCCGTTCGTACCCCAGCCTCTCGTAGGCACGGATGGCCGGGATGTTCCCCTCTTCCACATTCAGCACCACCAGGAGCCCCTTGCCCAGGAGCTCCTCCGCGACACGGCTCGTCACCACCGTGCCCAGCCCCTGGCCCCGGTAGCGGGGGTGGACGTAGACGTTCCCCACCGCTCCCACCCGCTGTAGGTCCGAGACCAGGTGCGTCCCTGCCGCGGCCACCAGGCGCCCCAGGACCCGTACCCCGTAGAACACCCCTTGTTCCAGGAGGTCCGGGGTGAAGGACTCCGCGTCACCTTCGGCGTACAGTTCCTTCAGGTCCGCCAGGTCGCGCACGTCCAGCCGCTCAGCCGGGCCCTCCGCCGGCCGGAACCGCTCCGCCCAGACCACCATGCGCCACATCCGCTTCTTCGGCCCCAGGGCGTAGAACCCCTCCACTGCCGGCAGGTGCTCCTCCAGGCTGTTGAAGTAGGCCTCTGGGGCCCGCTGCACCGTCCCCAGGATGAGGGCCAGGCCCCGCACATCCCCGAAGGTCAGCAGGGGATGGGGCGCAAGCCCCCGGTAGAGGAGCGTCAGGGCCACGGGCTCCCCGCCCAGGTAGGCCGCGGCCCACTCCGTCTGGGGGAAGAAGCGCGGGTCCAGGTCGCCCAGGGCATAGGCTCCGTAGACTGGATCGCGGGCCAGGATGGCCGCGATGGCCTCGGGCTCCTGGAGCCGGCGCACCTCCCACCGCGGTTCCGGCATGGCCTTTCCACCTCCCCCCGTGCCGTCCGGGGCCTCACAGGAGCAGATCGGCCACCTCCTTCGTCTCCCCGAACACCTTCTGGTAGCGGTGGACGAATTCCTCCAGCGTGTAGGCGTGGTTCTGGGTGCCGGGCTCCTCCAGCGCGTAGGTGGCGGCCAGGCTGGCCATGCGGCCGGTGATGGGCCACGGCACCTCCCGCAGCATCCCCTTGAGGATGCCGGCCCGGTAGGCATCGCCCACGCCCGTGGGGTCCACCAGACGGCGCGGCGGGACGGCTGGGATGGCGATGGGCTCTTCCCCACGGGGCACGATGGTAGACCCTTTCTCCCCCTCGGTGATGATGGTCACCTTGGCCAGGCGCAGGAGGTCTTCCTCCGGAAGGCCCGTCTTGCGGCACATCATGCCGAACTCGTAATCGTTGACCACCAGGACCTCGGCTCCCCGCGCCCCTTCCACCAAGTCCTTCCCCTCCAGGCGCACGATCTGCTGGCTGGGGTCGTAGACGTAGGGGATCTCCAGGTCCTGGCACTCCTGGACGTACTTGACCATGGCGCGGGGGTCGTTGGGCGAGATGACGGCGATGGTGATCTCCCGCGGGTTCAGGTCCCGGAAGGAGAGCCGGTGCGCGTGGGCCATGGCCCCGGTGTAGAAACTGGCGATCTGGTTGTTGTCCAGATCGGTGCTGACGAAGAAGGAGGCGGTGAACTCGCCGGGGATCTCCACGATGCCGGACGTATCCACCCCCTTGCTCTCCAGCCATTCCCGGTACTCGCCGAAGTCCTCTCCGGCCGTGGCCATGATGCAGGGGCGCTCCCCCAGGAGGGCCAGGTTGTAGGCGATGTTGCTGGCGCACCCGCCGCGCTGCTTGCGCATGGAGTCCACCAGAAAACTCAGGCTGACGTGCTCAATCTTCTCCGGCAGGATGTGGTCCTTGAACCGCCCGGGGAAGGACATCAAGTAGTCGTAGGCCAGGGAGCCCGTGATGACGATGGACACTTGCCTTCTCCTCGTTGTGCGTTTCACCCCAGAAGCCGCCCTTCCACAGCCCTCCGCAGGTTGAGGCGGAAGGGCGGATAGACGATCCCGTTCTCGGTGATGATGCCCGTCAGGTAGCGGTGGGGGGTCACGTCAAAGGCCGGGTTGAAGACCGGCACCCCCTCCGGCGCGATGCGCACGCCGTCAATCTCCGTCACCTCCCGCGGGTCCCGCTCCTCAATGGGGATGTCGTCTCCTGTGGGCACGCTCAGGTCCACGGTGGAGATGGGCGAGACAGAGTAACAGGGGATGCCGTTCTCCCGCGCCAGGACCGCCAGTTTGTAACTGCCGACCTTGTTGGCCACATCGCCGTTGGCCGCCACCCGGTCCGCGCCGAAGAGGACCAGGTCCACCTGCCCCGTGCGCATCAGGTGGCCGGCAGCGTTGTCGGCGATGAGGGTCATGGGGATGCCATCCCGCATCAGTTCCCAGGCGGTGAGCCGTGCCCCCTGGAGGCGCGGGCGGGTCTCGTCCACCCAGACGTGCACCCGCTTGCCCGCTTCCACCGCGGCGCGGATGACCCCCAGGACCGTCCCGTAGTCCACGGTGGCCAGGGAGCCAGCGTTGCAATGGGTGAGGATGCGGGCGCCATCCTCCACCACCTGGGCCCCGATGCGCCCCATGCGGCGGTTGATCTCCACATCCTCATCCGCCAGGCGCTGGGCCTCCTCCTCCACGGCGCGGGCCACCTCCTCCACCGAGCCGTGCGCCGCTTCCCTGGCGCAGCGGAGCATCCGGTCCACGGCCCAGAAGAGGTTGGCTGCCGTGGGGCGGGCGGCGCGCAGCACCTCTGCCGCCCGCTCCAGGTCCGCCAGAAGGCCCTGGACCGTGGCGGCACGGCTCTTGCGGGCGGCCAGGGCCATGCCGAAGGCCGCGGCCGCGCCGATGGCCGGTGCGCCCCGCACCACCATCTCCCGGATGGCCTGGGCCACCTCACGGGGGTCCCGGTACTCCACCACTTCGTAGGACAGGGGCAGTTTACGCTGGTCCACCATGGCGACGACGCCGTCGCGGTACTCTACCGTGCGCATGCCGTGCTCCTTCCCGAGCAAAAAAACGCCCTCCAAGAGGAGGGCACACATCACGCTGTGGCACCACCTCTCATCTTCCAGGCACGGGCCCTCAGGCCTATGCCTGCCGGAATTGGCACCGACGCTGGTTCCGTACCTCCGCACGCCTTTGGGCGGAAGCGGTCACCAGCCGGTTGCCGGGGCTTCACAGGGCCGGTCCCTCCACCCCTCTGGATAAGAGTGTCCAGCAATCCGTATGCAATTGTCACATTCTATAGTAGCACGGGTGAAATGTTTTGTCAAATGGACCTGGCAGGGCGGCCGAGAAACCTGCTGGCCACGTTGACCAGGACTGCGCAGCGTGCAGGGTTGGACTTCCGGCCGCGTTCCGCATATAATTGGAGGAGCGCTCTTGACGGGACCGGAGGTGCACTGCAGGTGTCCAGAGACGTGTTCGCCCGCGCCGTCCGCTTCTACGACCTGGATGAAGGCCGTTTCACCGAGGACCTGGGCCTGTACACCGGGTTTGCAGAACGCTGGGGTGGGCCGATCTTGGAGTTGGGGTGCGGGACCGGGCGCGTCCTGGCCGTGTTGGCCGCGGCGGGCCACCAGGTGGTCGGCCTGGACCGCTCGGAGGCTATGCTGGCAGCCGCCCGAGAGCGCCTGGCCCGCTGCGGCCTCCTGGCACGGACCCGCCTGGTCCCCGGGGATATGCGCCACTTCGCCCTGGAAGAGCGCTTCGCCTGGGCCTTCTGCGCCATGAACTCCCTCATGCACCTGACCTCCCTGGAGGACCAACTGGCAGCCCTGGAAGCGGCACGCCGCCACCTGCGGCCAGGCGGCTACCTCGTGCTGGACCTGGCCAACCCCGACCCCGGCTGGCTCCTGGAGCCCGAGGAGAAGGTCGTGCGCGTGGGGGTTCTGGAGGACCCGGAGACCGGCTCGGTGGTGGTGCGGCA
Source organism: Anaerolineae bacterium (assembly GCA_049969295.1). GTDB lineage: Bacteria > Chloroflexota > Anaerolineae > DTPP01 > DTPP01 > DAOTYM01. Next base: position 4,174 of record JBMFPD010000220.1, read on the forward strand.
GGTGATCCAGAGGGCCGATCCCCTGCGCCAAACGCTGGACCTTATCTACATCTATGACGAGGTGGACCCTGGCGGCACGGTGCGTCGGGTCCTCCTCCCGCTTCGCCTGCGGTACCTGTTCCCCACGGAAGCCCGGCTCCTCCTGGAACGGGCCGGGTTCTCGGTGGAGGCTGTCTATGGGTCCTACGACCTGGACCCCTTTGACGCCACAGGGGACCGCATGATCTTCGTCTGTCGCTCCCGGTGATGGAAGGCCCCGCTGGGGAGGAGAGAGGTGGGAGAGGAATTCACCTTGGGGAACGAAAGGGCATCGGAGCATGCCGAAGGGGTGGCGCGCCTGGGCCAGTTGGGCCGGGAACTGGAGGTTCTCGTCCAGGGGATGGGCGCTCAGGTAGAAGCCCTCCGGGCCGCTGGGCAGGCCCGCAGAGGGGGAGAGCCCGGCCTCGGCCCCCATGTGGAGGCCCTTGAGGAGACGGCCTCCCGCCTGACCGCCCTGGCCCAACGCCTCCAGCGAGCCTCGGACGAACTGCAGGAGGAGGTCCTCCGCCAGTCCCGCGAGCACGAGCGCTTCACCGCCCTCTACGACATCAGCCGGGTCCTCAACTCCACCCTGGACCTGGACGAACTCCTGGACCTGGTGATGGACATCGTCATCCGCACCACCCGGGCGGAGCGGGGCTTCCTGATGCTGCGGGACCGGGAGACGGGGCAACTGCAGTTCCAGGTGGCCCGCAACATGAGCCAGGAGACCATCGCTGGGCCCTCGTTTGAGATCAGCCGCAGCGTGGTGGAGCGGGTGGCGAGGCATGGGGAGACGGTGCTGACCACCAACGCGCAGGAAGACCCTCGCTTCAAGGCCCAGGCCAGCGTCGTCAGTTACGCCCTGCGTTCCATCCTCTGCGTCCCCCTCCGCCTGCGGGAGGAGATCACCGGCGTCATCTACGTGGACAACCGGGTCAAGGCCGGCCTCTTCTCCCCCGAGGACCGGGAGTTCCTCTCCGCTTTCGCCAACCAGGCGGCGGTGGCCATTGAGAATGCCCGCCTCTTCGGTGAGCAGCGCAAGGCCCTGGAGCAGATCACCCGCATGAAGGACCTCCTGGACAACGTCCTGGCGTCCATCGCCAGCGGCGTCATCACCCTGGACAAAGCCGGTCGGGTGACCCTGGTGAACCGCGCCGCGGAGCAGATCCTGGGCCTTTCGGCCCGGGACGTCCTCGGCCGACCCTATACCGTCCTCGGAAAGCGCCT
>JBMFPD010000221.1:0-5402 GCA_049969295.1 Anaerolineae bacterium
GGAAGAGGAAGGCGAAGGGCGGAAGGCACGCCAGCCCCAGGAACAGGTTGTCGGCCACCCGGCGCCATGTCCAGGGGACGGCGAAGAGGCCCAGGACCACAAGGACCACGAGGGGCGAGGGGAACATCTGCCTGGAGAAGAAAGTCCCGTACCAGGCGCGCAGGTTCAGGGCCACGCGCCGCGCCACCGCGCCGGGCTCCTCCCACACCTGCTGGAGGAGCCCCGGTTCCCGGAAGCGCTGCGGCGAGAACCAGACGATCTCCCTCCCCTCCGCGTCCAGGCTGGCGATGGCCCGGTCGTAGGCGGCCGGGTCCCGGTCCACCACCCCCTCGCCCAGGGCTAAGGTCACACCCACCTTCCCCGTCAGGAGCCACCGGCCGCCCTCCAGCCGCAGGTAGAGGAGGTACGGCCCGGCCAGGAGGAGCCCAGCGAGGACGAAAGCCCCGAACCGCAGCCAGAAGGCACGGGTCCGCCAACGGCCATCCAGGCCCGCGGCGACCAGGAGCAAGGCGCCCGCCCACGCGAAGGTCAGCACCCCTTCCGGGCGCGTCAGGTACGCCAGGGCCAGCGCGGCCCCGGCCAGCACATGGTGGCGCAGGCGGCCTTCCCGCCAGGCCCGATAGGCCGCGTACAGGCCCACGAAGAGGAGCAGGAGGTACGGCGGTTCCGTCATCGTCCCCCAGTAGAGGGGCAGGATGGCCAGCGCGGGGAAGCACGCGGTGAGCACCGCCGCGCCGCGCGCCACGGAGGGGCCGAAGATGGCCCGGCCCAGGGCGTACACGGGCCAGACCAGCGCTGCCCCCAGGACCACGTACCAGAAGGCGCTGGCCCATTCCAGGTCCGGCAGGAGGCGCGTCAGGGGGCCGACGAGGACCGGCAGGAGGGGCGTGTAGTGCAGGTCGTGGTACGGGCCGATGGTGTACCCCTGCCCGCTGAAGAGGCTCCGCCCCAGCCACAGGTAGTCCGGCTCGTCCCAGCGGATGGCGCGGGGCAGGGAGGCCAGGCCCAGGCGCACCACCACGCCCCAGGCCGTCAGGCCCCAGAGGAGCCAGCGGTCCCGCCGCAGTGCCCTCTCAGCCACTGCCGCCCTCCTTCAAGCGGTAGACCACCAGCACGTCCTCCCCCGTGCGGAAGCGGGCCACCTCCTCCAGCCAGCCTGGCGCTGGGCCACCCTCCACCAGGGGGGCGAATTGAGGACGCAGGGCCAGTTCCCGCCGGTCCACGACGAAGTAGTCCACCCCCTTGCCCACCGCGTAGCGGTGTAGGTCCTCCAGCGGCGCGTTGGCCGTGGCCACCCAGCGGCGTTCGGCATGGAAGGCGATGGCCGGGTAACGGGACATGACCGCCGCATCCGGCTCCGTGTGGTCCCGCAGCCACTCACCCACGGCGCGGTGGTCCGGGCGGAAGGAGTTGGGCACGTTGAGCGCCTTCCGCACGGCTGGCTGCAGCCCCACGAGGAACGCCCCCACGAGGAGCACGAGCCCCACCCGCAGCGCGCCCTCCCACGCTGGGGGGAGGCCCCGCACCCGCAGCGCCCTGGCTGTTTCCACCGCCCAGTCCCCCCACTCGGCCAACCCCTTCCCCAGCCACACCACAGCGAGCAGCAGGAGGGGGGCCATGTAGCGGTCCAGCACCTGGAACAGGAGGAAACTGAGGACCGGCACGGTGGAGGCCCACAGGAAGGCCTCCCCTTCCAGGCGGCGCCGGTCCCACGGCCGCCGGAAGAAGCCCAGGGCCACCAGAGGGATGAGGAGCCCAGGGAAGAAACGCGCTGCCCCCAGGGTCTCCAGGAAGCGCAGCGCGTTCAACTCGAGAAGCCTGAGGAAGCCCGGGACGTCCGCCCGGATCTGCTCCACGAGGCTCAGGGTGTAGGTCTCGGACGAGAAGAAGCGCACCTCCAGCCCAGTGCTGTCCAGGCCCCAGGCGGCGCGGTCAAAGGCGGCGTAGTCGCGGTGCCCCAGGGCGAAGCCGTGCTCGTAGGCCACGCCCACCTTCTCACTGACCATCCAGTGGCCGGTGTGGACGCGCACGTAGAGGAGGTACGGGAAGATGGCGAGGAAGAAGGCCGCGCCCAGCGCGAGGAGGCGCAGCCAGGGGGCAGGTCGCCACTCCTGCCGCAGGAGGCCCACCAGGGCCAGCACCCCACCCAGGGCTACGGGGTACCAGATGGCCTCCGGCCGGGCCAGGTACGCCAGGCCGAAGGCGGCGCCGGCCAGGGCGTACCCTGCCGTCCACTCCTGCCGGAAGCCGCGCCACAGGGCCCACATCCCCCCGGCCACGAGGAACAGGAAGGGCGGCTCCGTCATCGTCCCCCAGAGCAAGGGGCCCACCACCAGCGAGGGGAGCACGGCTGCGACGGCCGCCGCGGCCAGGCCTGCCGCCCGTCCGTAGAGATCGCGCCCCAGGGCGTAGACCGGCAGGACCAGGAGCGTGCCGAAGAGGAGGTACGCAAGGTCGCTCGCCTGCTTCAGGTCCCCCACCAGGAGGTAGAGGAGGCCCGAGACCACAGGGTAGAGGGGCGTGTGGTGCACGTCCCAGTGACCAGTGAAACTGTAGAACCCCCTCGTCAGAAGGTTGCGGCCCAGCCACAGGTAGAAAGGCTCGTCCCCCCAGACCACCCGGTCCCGCAGCACCCCGAAAGCCCACAGGGCGCGCAGGACGAGCGCCAGGAGGAGGATGCCCCCCAGCACCCAGGCCCCGCGTCGGCCTTCCTTCCGCGCCACCTCCGCCGTCATCTGCCCTGCAACTCCTCCCCTGTCCCGGCACGCTTCCCGGCCCCGGCCTCCAGTTCCTCCACCCGGCGGGCCAGGAGGGCCACCGATTGCGTCAGTTTGGTGATCTGCTCGCTGAAGCGCGACAGGGCCACCGAGAACTGCAGGAGCAAGAGGAGGACCACGATGAAGGCCAGGGCGAAGACCAGGTTGGGCGAGTAGTCAATCCCCAGGACCGCGGCCAGCGCGTCAAAGAGGTCCGAGGCCAAGGGGGCCAGGACCAGCAGGACCGCCGCCGAGAGCCACAGGAGGGAGAACTCCTCCTTCAGGCGGCGCGTCCGCACTAGGTTGAGCACCACCAGGCCGATCAGGAGCCCCAGGCCCAGCATCACAAGGCGCGCCCGCAGGCTCATGCCCACCACCATCTCCATCAGGTCCCCTCCTCCATATGCGGCTTCCACACCCCCAGCACCTCCCCCAGCGGGGCAAAGGTGTACCGCTCCAGAAGCCGCTCCAGCCGCCGGAAGGCCCCTCCCTGCCCGCCGTAAGTGGCCCAGCGGGAAAGAAGCGGCAGGTCCACCCGGGGAGTCTCCGGCCAGACCTCCCATGGGTGCAGGTAGAGGACGAGCGCGCGCCCTTCCCCCGCCACCCGGTCCAGGCACCAGCGCACGAAGGCAAAGGGCAGGAGGCGCAGGTAGGCTCCCCCGGCCACCGGCACCCGCCATGGCCCCAGGCGGCACACCGTGGGCGGCAGTTCCCACACCGGCCCATCCTCGGCCGCCCGAGCCGGGTCCTCCGGCGAGGGCCGGTAGCGGCCCAGAGGTGCACCGGGGACGCCGTAGAGAGGCCCCCGCGCCGGGAACACGCTGGAATCGTACTGGAAGCCGAAGCCGGCCAGAATGGGAAGCGCCCACGCCGTCCGCCGGTCCAGGGAGAAGGTAGGGGCGCGGAACCCCACGATGTCCCCCAGGCCCAGGCGCGCCGCCTCCTCGCGGAAGCGCGCCAGTTCCTCCCGCAGCCCCTCCGGGCCCAGGTCCCAGAGGGTCCGGTGGGACCAGCCGTGGCACCCCACTTCGTGCCCCTCCTCCTGCAGGGCCCGCAGGAGGTCCGCCAGGGGTGCCAGGAGTTCCCCCACCACGAAGAAGGTCGCCCGCGCTCCGTGGACCCGCAGGCACTCCCGCACCGCCGCAAGGGCCTCCCCCGCCCTCAGGGGATGGGGGCCTGGGGGCAGGTGCGGGCGCACCAGTTCCGGGTGGTACCAGTCCTCCACGTCCACGCTCAGGGCGTGACGCAGCACCTCAGGCATGGTCCGGCTCCTGGGCCCCCGGCTGGCCCCTGCGGCCCCGGGCCCGCAGGAAGACCATCAAAATGGAAAGGAACATCTTGGCCACGTAGTAGACCGCCTTCCAAGCAGAATGCATGGAGACGCCCGCCCTCCGCTCCCGCATGGTGACGGGCACCTCCTGCACCCGGAACCCCGAGAGGTGCAGGTGCACCAGGACGTCGGTATCCGGGAAGTCGGTGGGGTAGTTGTCCCAGGCCAGAAAGCGCAGGGCCCGCGCGTTGAGGGCCTGGAAGCCCGAGGTAGGGTCGGTCACCCGCTTGCGCATGGCCCAGGACGCCACCCGCCGGAAGACCCACGTCCCGGCCTGGCGGAGCCACCCGGCGCGGTACTCCATGCGCCCCAGGTACCGGGAGCCCACTGCCACGTCCGCCTGGCCGCTCTGCACCGCCGCGAGGAGGGCCGGGATGTCCCGCGGGTCGTGCTGGCCGTCCGCGTCCATGAGGACGGCGAAGTCGTACCCCCGCTCCACGGCGTAGCGGAAGCCAGTCTGCACCGCCCCGCCGTACCCCAGGTTGCAGGGGTGCCGCAGGACCACCGCGCCCCTCGCCCGCGCGCGAGCGGCGGTGTCGTCCCGGGAGGCATCGTCCACCACCACCAGGTCCACCGGGCCGACGGCGCGGCGCACCTCGTCTATCACGCCCTCAATGTTGGCCGCCTCATTGTAGGCTGGCATGAGGACAACCCAGCGACCGCGTTCCTCTGTCATATCCGCTGTAACCTGTGCTGCTCCTACCTCACCCTTGCCCCCTGCCCCTTCCCCTCTCCGGCCCGGGAAGGGGAAGGGGCCAGGGGGATGGGAGGGGTTCCCCTACCGCGCTGGCACGTACTCCGCCTCGCCCACCACGACCAGCGACTGGCCGATAGGCGGGCGCACCCGCCGCTCCAGCCACGCGAGGGGCGGCACCACCAGCACATCGTACAGGAGGATGGACGTCCTCCCCGTCTCCCCTCCACCGCTCCACTTCTGCAGGAGGCGGGCCAGCCACCCCACACTGTTGAAGTAGAAGCGGTCCGTCACGCGGAAGCCCGCCGCCCTCAACTTCCGCTCCAGGTCCTCGAAGGTATAGCGCCGGTAGTGCCCCACCAGCCGGTCGTGAGCCCCGTAGAGGACCGGCGAGGCCGGCGCGAAGATGACCACGTTGCCCCCCTCCACCTCCAGGATGCGGTGGATGTTGCGGAGGGCCGCCTGGTCATCGGCAACGTGCTCCAGAACGTTCAGGCAGACCACGGTATCTATACCCCGCCCGGCCAGGGCCTCGGCCAGGACCGGGTCGCAGATATCGCCTTCCACCACCTCTACAGCGGAAGCGCCGCGGAACTGCTCCCGCAGGGCGCGCAGGCATGCC
>JBMFPD010000222.1:0-5390 GCA_049969295.1 Anaerolineae bacterium
GCCGCAGGCGTGCCCTACCGGTTGCCGAGCCCACCAACACAAGATGCAACTAATGGGTGCAGGAAGCGACGGCCGAAGCGCCAGACCGTAGGTCACGCTTGCAGCGTGACTTCTTTGGCTGCCGGTGTGAGGTTGCATCCCGTGTTTGGCCGCTTGTGGAGCGACGGCCGAAGCCGCCCCCGGCCGGACGAGCCCCCTGCCCCCTTTGACTTCTGCCCCCAAACAGGGTACAATTGCCTATGTCGCGGGGGAAGGTTTCCTGCCCGAGCCACTGGCCAGAGGATGGGGTGTTCCATGTCCAAACCCGATGCAGGACCGGAAATCCTCATACTGATTGACGGCTACTCCCTCGCCTACAGAGCCTACCACGCCCTCCCCACCGACCTGAGCACCTCCAAGGGAGAACTGACCAACGCCGTCTACGGCTTCGCCAGCATGCTCCTCAACGTGCTGCGGGACTACAAGCCTGACTACATCGCCATAGCCTTTGACGTCGGCCCCAGTTTCCGCCACCAGGAGTTCGCCGCCTACAAGGCCCAGCGCCCCGCCACGCCGGACGAACTGACCTCCCAACTGCGCCGCATCGGAGAACTGGTGGAGGCCTTCCGCATCCCGGTCTACACCGCCGAAGGGTACGAGGCCGACGACGTCCTGGGCACCCTCGCCCGCCAGGCCGCCGAGCGGGGCCTGAACACCCTCATCGTCACCGGCGACAGGGACGCCTTGCAACTGGTCGGACCGCATGTGCGCGTCCTCACCTCCGGGCGCCGCTTCTCCGACGTCATCCTCTACGATGAAAAGGCGGTCCGTGAGCGGTTCGGCCTCGCCCCGCGCCAACTCGTGGACCTCAAGGCCCTCGTGGGCGATAAGTCCGACAACATCCCCGGCGTGCCCGGCATTGGCGAGAAGACGGCCACGCGCCTCCTCCAGCAGTACGGCTCCCTGGAGGGGATCTACGAACACCTGGACGAGGTGGAGCCCCCCAAAGTGCGGGAGGCGCTGGCAGGCTTCCGCGAGGAAGCGTTCCAGTACCGCCGTCTGGTCACCATCGCCCAGGACGCTCCCGTAACCCTGGACCTGGAGCGGTGCCGCACCGGCCAGTACGATGTGGAACGGGTGAAGGCCCTCTTCCGCGAACTGGAGTTCCGCTCCCTGCTGGACCGCCTCCCCGCGCCCCCCAAAGAAACGACCGGGCCGGCCCAACTGCACCTCTTCCCGCAGGCGGTGGCAGAGCCCCAGGCCCTCCGGGTGGAGGGGACGGGCCTGGCCTACGAAACGATCGCACAGCCCCAATCCCTTCAGGGCCTGGCCGAACGCCTCCGGGGTGGCCCCTTCGCCTTTGACACCGAGACCGACAGCACCGACCCCCTGCGGGCGCGCCTGGTGGGCATCTCCCTGGCCGCAGCCCCAGGCCAGGCCTGGTACCTGCCCGTGGGCCACCAGAAAGGCCCCAACCTCCCCCTGGAAGCGGTGCGGGAACACCTGGGGCCGCTCTTTGCAGGCCCCCAGGTCCCCAAATACGCCCACCACGCCAAGTACGACATGGAAGTGCTGGCCCGTCACGGCCTTCCCGTGCAGGGGCTCGCCTTTGACACCATGCTCGCCGAGTGGCTCTGCAACCCCAGCAGCCAGAACCTGGGCCTGAAGAACCTGGCCTGGGTGCGCCTGGGTGAGGAGATGACCACCATCACCCAACTCCTGGGCAAGGGGAAAGAGCAGACCACCATGGACCGCGTCCCGGTGGCAGAGGCCGCCCCCTACGCCTGCGCCGACGCCGACATGACCTTCCGCCTGGTCCCCCTCCTGGCGAAGGAACTGGAGGAGAAGCAGCTCACCGCCCTCTACAGGGACGTGGAACTGCCGCTGGTGGACGTCCTGATGACGATGGAATGCAACGGCATCCTCCTGGACGTCCCCTACCTGCGCCAGATGTCGGAGGAACTGTCGGAGCGCCTGCGCGACCTGGAAGCGCGCATCTACGAGCTGGTGGGCTACTCCTTCAACATCAACTCCCCAGCCCAACTGGGCGAGGCCCTCTTTGAGCGGCTGCACCTGCCGCGGCAGGGCCTGCGCAAGACCCAGGCCGGCCACTATTCCACCGCGGCCGAGGTCCTGGAGAAACTGCGGGGCCTCCACCCGGCAGTGGACCTCATCCTGGAGCACCGCCAGATCGCCAAGATCAAGTCCACCTACGTGGATGCCCTGCCCGAACTGGTCAACCCGGAGACCGGCCGCCTGCACACCTCCTACAACCAGACCGGGACCGTCACCGGGCGGCTTTCCTCCAGCGAGCCCAACTTGCAGAACATCCCCATCCGCACCGAACTGGGTCGCCGCGTGCGGCGGGCCTTCCGGGCCGAGGAGGGGTGGCTCTTCCTCAGCGCCGACTACTCGCAGGTGGAACTGCGCATCGTGGCCCACGTCTCCCAGGACCCGGCCATGCTTCAGGCCTTCGCCCGCGGCGAAGATATCCATGCCAGCACCGCCGCCGCCATCTACGGCGTCCCCCTGGAGGCGGTCACGCCGGAGATGCGCCGCGTGGCCAAAACCGTCAACTTTGCCATTACCTACGGGGCCACTGGCTTCGGCGTGGCCCAGCAGAGCGACCTGACGCCAGAGGAAGGGGCAAAACTCGTGGAGGCCTACTACCGCACCTACCCCAAGGTGCGGGACTACGTGGAGCGCACCAAGAAGATGGCCCGCGAGCAGGGGTACGTGCAGACCCTCCTGGGGAGGCGCCGCTATTTCCCGGAGTTCCAGGCGACGGAGCGGGTGCACCAGAACCGCCTCAACGCGGCCTACCGCATGGCCATCAACGCCCCCATCCAGGGGACGGCCGCGGATATCATCAAACTGGCCATGATCCGCATCCACAGGGCCCTCCAGGAGCAGGGCCTCCGCACGCGGATGACCCTCCAGGTCCACGACGAACTGGTCTTTGAGGTGCCGAAGGAGGAACTTGGGCGCGTGGCCCCCCTGGTGCGGGAGATCATGGAAGGGGCCTTCCCCCTGGACGCGCCCCTCAAGGTGGACATGAAGGTCGGAGCCAACTGGGAGGAGATGGACCCCCTATGACCGTCGTCGCAGAGCCTCCGAAGTCCCAGATCGCCTCCCTCGTGCGCCGGGCGCTGGAGGCGGCGCAGAAGGCGAGCCGCCTGCCCGCCGTGCCAGTGGATGAGATCCCCATAGACCGTCCCCGCCAGGCCGAGCGGGGGGACTATGCCACGCCCGTGGCGCTGCAACTGGCCTCTTCCATGCGGATGCCGCCCCTGCGGATTGCCGAGGCCATCGTGGCCCACCTCCCACCTTCGGAGATGCTGGAGAAGGCCGAGGCCTGCCCGCCCGGCTTTGTGAACTTCACCCTGAGCAACCGCTGGCTCGCCCAGCAGGTGGAAGTCGTCCTCGCCGCGGGCGAGCGCTACGGCAACGTGGACCTGGGCCGCGGCCGCCGGGTCCAGGTGGAGTACGTGAGCGCCAACCCCACCGGCCCCCTGACGGTGGGCTCAGGGCGCAACGCTGTCCTGGGCGATTCCCTGGCCAACGTCCTGGAGGCCGCCGGGTACCAGGTCTACCGGGAGTACTACATCAACGACCGGGGCACCCAGACCGGCCTCTTCGCCGAAACCCTCTTCGCCCGCTACGCCCAGGCCCTGGGCCGGGAAGACGCGCAGGTCCCCGAGGGAGGCTACCAGGGGGCCTACATGGTGGACCTGGGCCGGCGCATCGCCCAGGAATCGGGGGACCGCTTCCTGCAGATGCCCCGGGAGGAGGCCCTGGCCGCCATCGGGGAGATCGGCCTCCGCTACATGGTGGAGTCCATCCGCGAGGACCTGCGCCTCCTGGGCATCACCTACGATTGCTGGTTCTCCGAAACCAGCCTGTACGAGGATGGCACCTTTGACCACGTCCTCGCCTACCTGCGGGAGCGGGGCTACGTGGAGGAACGGGAGGGGGCAGTCTGGTTCCTGGCCACCCGCTTCGGGGTGGAGAAGGACGAAGTCCTGGTGCGCTCCAATGGGGCACCCACCTACTTCGCCTCGGACATCGCCTACCACTACGACAAGTTCCTCAGGCGGGGCTTTGACTGGGTCATAGACGTGTGGGGAGCGGACCACCAGGGGCATGTGCCCCGCATGAAGGCCATGATGCAGGCCTTCGGCCTGGACCCGGAGCGGCTGACCCTCCTCCTCTACCAGTTGGTCACCCTGAAGCGGGGCGGTGAGGCGGTGCGCCTCTCCAAGCGGACCGGGGACATCATCACCCTGCGCGAGATCGTGGAGGAGATCGGCGCCGATGCCGTGCGCTTCTTCCTCCTCTCCCGCGCCGCCGACAGCCAGATGGACCTGGACTTGGAACTGGCCAAGCAGCAGTCCAGCGAGAACCCGGTCTACTACGTCCAGTACGCCCACGCCCGCATCGCGAGCATCCTGCGCAAGGCAGGCGACTACGACCCGGGAGCCGGAGATGTCCGCCTCCTCACCCACCCCTCGGAACTGGCCCTCCTCCGGCTGATGGTCCAGTTCCCGGAGGTCATAGAGACGGCGGTGCAGAAACTGGCCCCCCACCACCTGACCTACTATGCTATGGACCTGGCCAACGCCTTCCACCTGTTCTACCGGGATTGCCGGGTCCTCTCTTCGGAGCCAGGGGATGCCGAACTGTCTCTGGCCCGCCTGAAACTGGTGCGGGCGGCCAAGGTGATCCTTGCGCGCTGCCTCCACCTGATGGGGATGAGCGCCCCGGAGCAGATGTAGTGAGCCCTTCACACCACATCGCTGGAGGAGACGATGTCCGCCGAAGAACTCTCGCTGGAAGACGCGTGGAAACTGGCCATTGAGCGGGAGAAGGAAGCCTACGAGTTCTACATGCGGGTCTACCGCACCGTGACAGACCCGGCCATCAAGTCCCTCTTCCGCCATCTGGCCCAGCAGGAGGTCACGCACCGGGAACTGCTGGAAGACGAGTACGACAGGATGTTCCGCCCCGACATGTAGCAGAAAATGTGGGCCCGGTACGACGTCATCGTCGTCGGCGCGGGGTGTGCCGGGGCCGCGGCGGCCTTCTTCCTCGGGCAGGCGGGGGCCCGGGTCCTGGTCCTGGAGGCCGAACGCCTGCCCCGGTACAAGCCGTGCGGCGGGGCCCTGCCCCAGGCGACCCAGGCCCTGTTGCCCTTCCCCCTGGACCCGGTCCTGGAAGACCGGGTCTCCAGGGTAACCTACTGCTACAGAGGCCAGCAGGTCCACATGGACCTCCCTGGGCCGCCGGTGGGCATGGTCATGCGGGACCGTCTGGACGCCTTCATCCTGGCCCAGGCCCGGGCCGAGGTGCGGGATGGCTGCCCGGTCTCGGACGTAGAGGAAAGCGAAGCAGGGGTGGTCGTCAGGGTGGAG
>JBMFPD010000223.1:0-5378 GCA_049969295.1 Anaerolineae bacterium
GGAGCGGTACAAGGTGGAACAGAAGTTTGGGGAGGCGAAGGAGCGCCATGGGCTGCGGAGGTGTCGGTATGTGGGGTGGCTAGGGTTTGCCCTGCAGGCGGTTCTGACGGTGGTGGTGCTGAACCTGAAGCGGTTGGTGAGGTTGCTGGCTGGGGCCCGGTGCCCAGAGGGGGCTGGGGCAAGGGGGTAGCGCCAGGGGTGCAGTGCGCCCTGGAGGCGAGGGAGTGCGCCAAGAGCGGCTCCTTGGCCCAGGATAGGGTGCGTGCCTCCCTACTGAGGTGGCCTTTGGGGACCCTGGCAGAGCACCACTGACCTGCAAGAAAAGCCAACCCTGCCCTTAGGGGAGGAGCAAACCCACAAAACCCCAGTTTTTCCACACCCTCAACAGGCGGGTTTGCCCCATCCCCCCAGGCATGGTATAATCTCGTAATCTCGCACCGTTCCTGAGGGAGGATGAGGAAAGCGTTGGACACCTATCTCTATCTGGCACAGATCGTCATCTCCGTCACCCTCATCGTGGCCATCTTGCTCCAGGCCAAGGGTGCGACTCTGGGGGGCATCTTCGGCGGCGACGGGGCGACGTTCCGCACGCGGCGCGGCCTGGAGAAGACCCTCTACCAGGCCACCATCGGCCTTTCGGTGGCCTTCTTCGCCCTGTCCATCCTCACTGTGGTGCTCACCCGCTAGCGCCGGGCCCGGGAGCACCCCGGACAAGGACCCTGAGCGCCAGGTGGACTGGGGAAGATGCGCCTCTTCCGGTGGCAACTGGTCATCGCTCTCCTGGGCACCGCCCTCATTGCGGCTGCGCTGGGGTACGCGGCCCTTTCCCTGACCACGGAGGTGGTGCCCGAGCAGGGCGGCACCTTCATTGAAGGCGTCATCGGCAACCCCCAGGCCATCAACCCCATCCTCTGCGGCTACAACCAGGTGGATTGTGACCTGAGCGCACTCCTCTTCCGGGGGCTGACACGCCTCAACGAACGGGGAGAAGTGGTGCCAGACCTGGCCGAGCGGTGGGAGGTGTCGGACGATGGCCTGGAGTACACCTTCCACCTGCGGCAGGGCATCCGCTGGCACGACGGCGCCCCCTTCACCGCCCAGGACGTGGCCTTCACCATCAAGGCGATCCAGGATGCCACCTACGGGGCCGTGCCGCACCTGACCCGCTTCTGGAAGGACATCTCCGTCCTGGTGGACGATGAGGCCACGGTCCGCTTCATCCTGCCGGAGCCCCTAGCCCCCTTCCTGGATGCCACGGGCATCGGCATCCTGCCACGGCACTTGCTGGCCTCGGTGCCGGCCGAGGCCTTCGCCCGGGCGGAGTTCAACACCCAGCCCATCGGCACCGGCCCCTTCCAGGTGGAGGAGGTCTCGGCCCTGCACCTCACCCTCGTGCCCAACCCCTACTGGCCCGGCCCTCGCCCCCACCTGCAGCGCCTGGAGTTCCGCTTCTACCCCGACCCCCAGAGCCTGCTGGAAGCCTACAAGAAGGGCGAGGTTCTGGCCCTGAGCCGGGTCTACCCCGAGCAGATCCCCGAGGCCTCCGCTCTGCCCAACCTGAACCTGTACCCGGCTCGCCTCTCGGGGTACGTGCTCGTCTACCTCAACCTGACCGACGCGGCCAACCTCCCCTTCTTCGGCCAGAGGGAGGTGCGCCAGGCCCTTCTCTATGCCCTGGACCGCCAGGGCCTGGTGGACGAGGTGCTCAACGGCCAGGGGATCGTGGCCCACGGGCCCATCCTGCCCGACACCTGGGCCTACTGGGAGGGGGCGACGCGCTATCCCTACGACCCGGAGCATGCCGCGGAACTCCTGGAGGCCGCGGGCTGGGTGGACCGCGATGGGGATGGCATCCGGGAGCGGGACGGGCGCCGCCTGGAGTTCCGCCTGACGACCAACGACGACCCTGTCCGGCAGCGCCTGGCCGAGGCCATCGCCGCCCAGTGGCGCAAGGTGGGCGTGGGGGCCATCCCGCAGAGCGTCAGTTTCGCCCGCCTGGTGGGGGAGTTCCTGGCCCCGCGCCATTTCGACGCTGTGCTGGCCGGCCTGGAGTTCTGGGGCGACCCGGACCCCTACCCCCTCTGGCACTCCACCCAGGCCACCGGGCTCGGGCAGAACTACAGCGGCTGGGCTCTGCGGGAAGCCGACGAGGCCATGGAGGCGGCCCGCAGGACCTTGGACCTCCACGAACGCATCCGCCTCTACCGGCAGTTCCAGGACCTCTTCGCCCAGGAGGTCCCCGCCCTGCTCCTCTATTACCCCGTCTACACCTACGGCGTGGATGCCAAGGTGCGCGGGGTGCAGGTCCCGCCCCTCAACACCCCTGCGGACCGTTTCACCACGGTGGCCGACTGGTACATGGAGACCAAGCGCGTGCTGGTGGGGCTGGGGGGCCGCTGAGGGCCCCTGGCCTCAGCGGTTCACGCGGGGGGCGCGTGCACTGCTCCATCTGACCTTACCTCCCTGGCTAAGGGGGGCGGCCCGCGAACAACCGCCCTTACCGGTGCAACGCGTCCTTACATGGCTTCCCCTCCAACACGCGGGGCAGCCCGCCCAGTCCCCTGAGCGGGCTGCCCCAAGCACCCAGAAAGGAGGAAGAAGATGAACAGACGGCCTATCGCTGTAGCCCCAGCGCAGGGACCGCCGCTCCCGAACCCCGCGCCCTTGCGGGGTTCACAACATGATACACCAAGGCCGACGTTTTGGCAAATCGCAGGGGCGGGTTGGACATGGACCCGCAGGTGCCCCAGGGGCCGGCCGAAAGGCTGGGGGTCAGCCTCTTTCCGCCTCCCGACGGCGCTTGCGGAGATGTTCCTGCACCTTCCGCACCAGCGCATCTGGCGCGTAGGGCTTGCGGAGCAGTTCCAGCCCCGATTCCTCTATCTGCTCGTACCGGCTGCGGGTGTCGGAATACCCGCTGACGAGGAAGGCTGCCAGGGTCGGGCGCGCCTTCAGGAACTCCTGCACGAGGGCCACGCCTGTCCCGTCCGGCAGGCCCACGTCGCTCACCACCAGGTCCGCCTCCCCCTTCATCTCCTGGAAGGCCCTCCTGGCCTCGGCCGCAGTCCGGCAGGCCACCACGCGATAGCCCGCCATGTCCAGCGTCCTCGTGGCCAGGTGGAGTACGGCTGGATCGTCTTCCACCAGGAGGATGCACGCGCCTCGGCCCCCGGGTTCCGCCGCGCCCGCGAAGGCTGCTTCTTTCCCTCCACGCACCGGCTCCTGTGGCTGGGGCAGGGCGGGCAGGTAGATGTGGAACGCGCTCCCCTGGCCCACCTCGCTCTCCACGGTGATCCAGCCGCCGTGGGCCTCCACAATCCCGTGGACCACGGAGAGTCCCAGACCTGTCCCCCTGCCCTCTGGTTTGGTGGTGAAGAAAGGCTCAAAGAGGTGCATCTTGACATGCTCGTCCATGCCCACGCCGGTATCGCGCACCGTCAGGCGCACGAAGAACCCGGGCCGGGCCTCTGGGTGCTCACGGCAGTAGGCTTCGTCCACCCCCTCGTTGGCTGTGGCAATGGTTAAGGTGCCTCCTTTGGGCATGGCATCCCGGGCGTTCACCGCCAGGTTGGTGATCACCTGGTCTATCTGCCCCGGGTCTGCCTCCACCTCCCACAGGTCCGGCGCCAGATGGAGGTCCACCCGGATGTCCTCGCCCAGGAGCCGGCCGAGCATCTTCTGAAGCGCGGTTACCGCTGCGTTCAGGTTGAGGCGCTCCTTCTCCGCCCGCTCCCGGCGACTGAAGAGGAGCAACTGCCGGGTGAGGGCAGCCGACCGCTCCACGGCTTTCCGGATCTGCTCCAGGTCTTCCTGGAGGGGCGAATCCTTGGGCAGGGCTCGGGCCAGCATGAAAGCGAACCCCTGAATGGCTGTGAGTTGATTGTTGAAGTCGTGGGCCACGCCCCCCGCCAGGCGCCCGATGGCTTCCATCTTCTGGGCCTGGAGGAACTGCGCCTGGGTTCGGAAGAGCAATTCCCGTGTCGTGGCCCGGTGCCAGGCCGCGGCTGCGGCATGGGCAAAGGCAGTGAGGTCCGAGAGGTCATCCTGCGAAAGATCTGCGCCCAGAACGACGAGGACCCCTGCCAGTCTGTCACCTGCAAGGAGGGGGCAGACCGCGGCTCTGGTGAGGCCCACGGCTTCCAGCACCTGGGCCAGGTCCTCTCCCAGAGGCGCGGGGAACCGCTCGCGGGCCAGGTTGGGAAGGCGGTCCCAGAAGAGGCCCTTCCCTCCTTCCAAGAGGGAGAGACCAGGAGCCAGCACCTCCTCCGGCAGGGAGAACTGCGGGACCTCTATGCCCAACGTCTGTGCCACAGTCTGGCTCAGACCCGGGTGGGAGGACCAACAAGCCGGCGTGAACTGCCGCTTCCTTTCCTCCCGGAGGAGCACCGCGCTCCAGAGGCCGAGGGTTGCCAGTTCGTCCACCGCTACTCGCAGCACTTCTTGGGACTCGGCTGCCGCGGCCATGGCCACGGCAGCCCGGTTGAGGGCAGCAAGGAACTGTTCGCTACGTTGGGCCCTGGCCTGGGCGCGGAGGCGGACGATAGCCGAGGCCAGGGCGGCGGCCAGCCGCTCCAGCAGCCGGAGTTCCTGCTCCTGGAAGGCATCCTGCTCTGCCGCGTAGAGGTTCAGCGCGCCGAAGACCTCCTCACCTGCAGCCAGCGGGAGGGCGACGGATGACCGGTATCCCCTGTGCAGCGCGGCTTCCCGCCAGGGACTAAAGCGCGGGTCCACCTCCGTCGCTCGCAACACGCACGACCGCCCTGTGCGGATGGCTGTGCCCGTCGGTCCGCGGCCCCGTTCGTCCTCCTCACTGGAGGTGATCCGGGCCTGGCGCACGTAGTCGCCATCCTCGCCGGCCACTGCCACAGGCCGCACCCTTTTCTCCGGGCCCGGTTCGGCATAGCCGACCCAGGCCATCCTGTAGCCCCCTTTCTCCACCAGGAGGTTGCACACCTCCTGCACCAGCGCGGCTTCATCCTCCAGGCACGAGATGATCTCCTGACATTCCAGGAGGAGTTCCAGGGCCCGGTTGGCCCGCCGCACCTGCATCTCGGCCCGCTTGCGCGTCAGCGCCTCCAGGAACACCCTGGAAAGAGCCTCCACCGCTTCCAGGTCGGAAGGACGGTACCCCCGCCGCTTGTTGGCCAGCCCGACCAGGCCCCAAACCTGACCGCCGCGGATCAAGGGAACCCCCAGGAAAGCAGTGATGGGGGGATGGCCCTCTGGCGGGGGGATAAATTCCGGATGCGCTGCAGGATCGTTGGCGATCAGAGGCTTCGCCTCCCGGAGCACCAGGCCCCGGATACCTCTGACCTCCATGTCTTGGATCAGGCGGACAGCGTCCGTCCGGGGGATACGGCAGGCCTCCCAGCCGGGGT
>JBMFPD010000224.1:0-5369 GCA_049969295.1 Anaerolineae bacterium
TCACCAACACAAGATGCAACCGCAACGAAACTTCGGAGGTGGCTTGCTCTGTGCAAGGTCGGACGGATGTCCAGCCTTTCCAGGGGCAACGCGGTCCCGCAGCCTGGGGAAAAGCCGTCAACGAATTGGTCAACGAATACACGAATAAGCCCGGCGCGGCCGCAGGCCATTCGTTTAGTCGTTCCCTCATTCGTTGATGGCGTTCGCGGGGCGAGAACACCCTGGGCATCTGATCCCTGCAACTGAGCAGGGGTGGCACTCTGAGGGACGAGGGGGCGTGAGGGGTTTGTAGGGGCCCATGGCGCAGACGTAGGGGCGCAGCGGCGTGCCGCACCACAAACAATCCCACTCACATCGGTTGCAGAAGGACTTCGGCCACGAGTGAACGTGCGGCACAGGCACTGCTCCACCCCGACACCCCTTCGCGGCGCGGGTGAAGCGCGTGCCCTGGTCGCCCGGCCCCCAGGGTCTGAGCCCGTCTACTCTTCCTGCTCCTCCCGGCTCCGGCGCGCGGCCAGCGCCCCTTCCTGTTCCAGTTTGCGGATGCCGTTGCGCACCCGCCGCAGGAGTCCTTCCAGCTGCATCTGGAGCTGCCGCAGTTCCTCCAGGACGTAGTTGTCGGCGTCGGCCTTCAGTTCCTCGGCCTGCTTCTGCGCCTCGGCGATGATCTGGTCAGCATGGGCCCGCGCCGCCTTCACCAGGTCGTGCTGGGCCAGTTCCGGGGGGATGGGGGGCGGCACAGGCCCCACGACCACTGGTTCCACATCCCGCATGCCGCCTCCCGCGGGGGCTTTGCGGGCCTCCTCCTGGAGGACAGCACGCAACCGGTCCACCACCCGGAGGCATTCCTCTTCGTTCACGATGACGTTGGCCGTGAACGGGATGTGCAGCCCCTCCACCAGGAGCCGCTCCAACCGGTCCACCAGTTGCATGGCTTCCATCCGGCAGTCCTCCTTGTCTGGCGCTCGCCCTCTCACTCCCGGAGGGAGACGACTCGCACGCGGTCCGCTGTCTGGGACCCCAGTTCCTTGAACTTCCTCTGCAGGGCCCTGACCACGTGGGGAGGGGCCATCTCGTCCACACATCCCCCGGCCAGGGCCACTTCTTTGAGGGTGCTGGAGCTCACAAAGGCGTACTTCAGGCTGGTCATCAGGCAGATGGTCTCCACCTCGGGGGCGAGTTTCTTGTTGGTGAGGGCCATCTGGTACTCCAGTTCAAAGTCGGAGATGACCCGCAGCCCCCGCACGATGACCGTCCCTCCAACGGCCTTGACGTGGTCCACCGTGAGCCCGGAATAAGTGCAGACTTCCACATTGGGCAGATCCTTGACCGCCTCGCGCATCATCTGCAGGCGTTCCTCGGCCGAGAAGAGAAGCGACTTGAGGGGCCGGTCATAGACCGAGATGATCAGGCGGTCAAAGATCTTGGCGGCCCGGGTGGCGATGTCCAGATGCCCGTAGTGCACGGGATCAAAAGTGCCAGGGTACACGGCTACTGTCATCATCGACCTCCGTTTCCCCTTCGCTCGGCGTCCATGTGGTCCCATTCCCCTGGGGGCATCCGCGAGGGGTGCCCCGATGACCTCACCCCCTGGACCCTTCCCCTTCCGGGTGGGAGAGGGGAAGGGGTGGGGGGACGAGGAGAAGCCTTCAACTCAGGTCCACTTCCTCCAGGAAGTCGCCCAGCCGCTCCCGGAGCATGCCATGCTCCGGTCGCTGCAAGTTTTGGTCCTGCGCGAGGATGCGTTCCGCCTGCTGGCGGGCCAGTTCCAACGTCTTCAGGTCGCCGAGGCGGGCGACCCGCAGGTCCGGCATCCCGCTCTGGCGCAGGCCGAAGAAGTCGCCCGGGCCGCGCAACTGGAGGTCCTTCTCCGCCAGGGCAAACCCGTCCTGGGTGCGGGCGATGGCCTCCAGCCGCTCCTGGGCTTCCTGGGAGGCCGGCTCGCCAATGAGGAGACAGTACGACTGGTGCTCGCCCCGGCCCACCCGGCCGCGGAACTGGTGCAGCTGGGCTAGGCCGAAGCGTTCGGCCCCCTCAATGAGCATGACCGTGGCGTTGGGCACGTCTATCCCCACCTCTACGACAGGGGTGGAGACCAGGATGTCCAGGTCCCCCCGTTGGAAGGCCAACATCGTCTCTTCCTTCTCGGCCGAACTCATCTTGCCGTGCAGGAGGCCCAGGCGCAGGTCCGGGAAGACCTCTGTGCGCAGGCGCTGGAACTCCTCCACCGCTGCCGGGGCCTGGATGGCTTCCGATTCCTCAATCAGCGGGTAGATGATGAACGCCTGTCGCCCTTCCTGGACCTGCCGACGGATGAAGGCGTAGGCCCGTTCCCGCTCCTGGGGCAGGAGCCAGTAGGTCTTGATCTCCCGCCGGCCAGGCGGCATCTCGTCAATGATGGAGAGGTCCAGGTCGCCGTAGAGGGTCAGGGCGAGGCTTCTGGGGATAGGGGTGGCGCTCATGACCAGGACGTGGGGGTTGTACCCCTTCTGCCGCAGGGAGGCGCGCTGGGCCACGCCGAAGCGGTGCTGCTCGTCCACCACGGCCAACCCCAGGTCGTGGAAGGCCACCCCCTCCTGGATGAGGGCGTGGGTGCCGATGACGATGTCCACCAGGCCCTCCCGCAGTTCCCGGTAGCGCTCCCCCCGCTCCGCGTCGGTGAGGCTCCCGGTCAGGAGAGCGAGGCGGACTGGCCGGTCCAGGTCCACGACGCGGTGCATCTCCTGCTCCTGGAAGAGGCGGGAGAGGTTGCGGAAATGCTGCTCGGCCAGGATTTCGGTGGGGGCCATGACCGCGGCCTGGGCCCCGTTGGCCACGGCGAAGAGCATGGCCCCGGCGGCGACGACCGTCTTGCCAGCCCCCACATCCCCCTGGAGGAGCCGGCTCATGGGGCGAGGCTGCGAGAGGTCGCGGCAGATCTCCTCCAGGGCGCGGCGCTGGGCCCCCGTCAGGGGGAAGGGAAGCGCAGCGGCGAACCGCTCTATCCACTCCGGCCGCACCGGGAGGGCTCGGCCGGGCTGCGACTGCCAGGCCCGCTTCAGGCGGAGCATGCGCAACTGCATGATCAGGAACTCGTCAAAGGCCAGGCGCCGGCGCGCCTCCTCCAGGATGGCCCAGTTGTCCGGGAAGTGGATCTGGCGCAGGGCCTGTTCCATATCCATCAGGCCCGCGCTGCGGCGCACCTCTTCCGGCAGCGGGTCGCCGATCCGCTCGGCCCAGAAGTCAATGGCTGTCTTGATGAGGCGGCGCAACCACTTGGCGCTGATCCCCTTGGTCAAGGGGTAGACCGGGACGAGGCGGGCGGTGTGGATCAGTTCCTTGTCCAGGGGTTCCCAGGCTGGGGAGACCAGGCGGAGGCGGCCCAGGAACTGGTCCACCTTGCCGCTGAGGACGATCTGGCGGCCGGGGCGCAGGGTCCGGGTCAGGTAGGGCTGGTTGAACCAGACGGCCTCAATGGTGCCGGTGGCGTCGGCGACGATGGCCGTGATGACCGTCATCCCCGAGCGGCTCTGTCGGGACTGGACATCCCAGATGTTGCCGATGACGGTGACGTCCTCCCCGTAGCGCAGTTGGCCGATGGGGCGCAGGGCCGTGTAGTCCTCGTAGCGGCGGGGGAAGAGGAAGAGGAGGTCGCGCACGGTATGGACGCCCAACTTCTGCAGCCGTTTGGCGTACCCCACACTGATGCCCGGCAGGCGGGTGACCGGCGCGTCCAGGCCGCTCTGGGAGCGACGGACCTCCCGTTCGGGGACGCGGCGCCCCGGCTTCTGGAGGGAAGGTTTCCTCTCCCCCTCGGGCTGGCCCTCGGGGAGGTACGCGCCCCGCTCCTCCGTGACGAGGGGCTCTGAAGGCGCTTCT
Organism: Anaerolineae bacterium; assembly: GCA_049969295.1. Classification (GTDB taxonomy): domain Bacteria; phylum Chloroflexota; class Anaerolineae; order DTPP01; family DTPP01; genus DAOTYM01. The sequence goes on from JBMFPD010000224.1 coordinate 3,859, forward strand.
GGCTGCCCCATGCTCGCGGCCAGGGCCCGCATCTGGGCGATGCTGGCCCGGCGCGCCTCTGTGCTTTCCAGGGTGGGGTACTCACGCAGGAGGCGAGCAATAGCCTGCACGCGGGCCTGGTCGGCCGCGGCCGTGCGCTCGGCCATGGCCTCTGCCTCCCAGTGGGCGGCGAACCGGTCCAGACCGCCGATGACCGCCTTGTTGGCGTACTGCTGTTCTTCTTCCAGGTTCAGGATCTTGAGCAGTTTTTCCAGCGATGTCGCCATAGCGTTCCTTCAGGCCGGGCCGCCCTCCCAAGGGGGCAGGCCCGGGCAAGGCGCCGTGAGGCGCAAAAGCGCGCGCCTCACTCGCCTTCAAACACGATCACGCCCATTGCATTGGGACCGAGGTGGACGGCCAGGCTGGGGCCGTAGGTGGCGATGGGGATCTCCCGCCCCGGCAGGATGGAGGCGAGCATCTCCTGGAGGGCCTGGGCGTCTTCCGGCGAACTGCCTTGCAGGATGGAGATCTCCTCCACGTCCGAGAACTCGGCCACGAACTCCATGATCTTCTCCAGAGCCCGCTCCCGGGTGCGCACCTTCTCCAGGGGGAGGATGTCGCCATCCTCCAGGGTGAGGATGGGCTTGATGCCCAGCATGGTCCCCAGGATGGCCTGGGCCGGGCCGAGGCGCTTGCCCCGCTCCAGGTAGTTGAGGTTCTCTGTGAAGAAGATGGCGTAGAGACGGGGGATGAGGCCCCGCACGTCGCGCACCACCTCCTGGACCCCCAGGCCGGCGCGCGCTGCGTGCATGGCCCGCTCCACCAGGATGCGCTGGCCCAGGTCAAAGACCATGGAATCCACCACCGTGATGCGGCAGCGGCCCAGGAACTCCTGGGAGGCCTGCCGCGCCACGGGCAGGACGTCGCAGAGGCGACGGGAGACGTGGATGGAGAGGATGTCCTCTGTAGCACGGCTCAGACGGCCGTACGCGGCCACGAACTCCTCCACCGGAGGTGGGGAGACCGTGGGCACCGTGTCCGTGGCCGAGAGTTTCTCCAGGAACTTCTGGGGCTGGATGTCCACCCCCTCCCGGTACACCTCGTCGCCAAGGTGCACCCGCAGGGGGAGCACTTCCACGCCCCATTCTCTGGCCTTCTGAGGTGGAATGCCGGCTGCGCTGTCGGTCACGATCCGTAGTTCCGCCATATCCCAACTCTCCATCGGAGAGGATGTCCGCCGCGCTGTTCAGGCCCCTATTCCACAGAGAGGATGAAGGGGTAGTAGGGTTGGCCCCCGGCCACCAGTTCCACCTCCTGCTGAGGGAACTCCTGGCGGACGAGGTCCTGGAGCGCCTGCGCTTCCTCCTCAGAGACGCCCTCCCCGTAGTAAATGGTGATGATCTCCGCCTGTTCCGCCTCCATGCGGTGGAGGAGGTCCACCACCACCTCCCCGTAGGTGGCCCCAGCCGTGGCCAGGATGCCATCCAGGAGGCCGATGACCTGTCCCTCCCTCACCTGGATGCTGTTGAACT
>JBMFPD010000225.1:0-5364 GCA_049969295.1 Anaerolineae bacterium
CCTCCAGGACCGCGTCGGCGTCGGTCAGGTCCTCAAAGCAGAAATCCGGCTCCCAGGCGCGGAGAACCTCGCACGGATAGGGGCCGGTGGCCACAGCCACGATGCGCACGCTCAGAGGCCGTCCACAGGCGATGTCGGCCGGGGTGTCGCCGACGATGACGACCTCCTTGCCGGTGAAGCGGCGGCCAGTCCGCTGGTAGGCCCGCTCCACCGCCACAGGCGGCAGTTCCGTCCGCTCCCGCCCGTCCGAGCCAAAAGCCCCCCAGGTGAAGAAGCGGTCCAGCCCGGCGGCGCGCAGTTTGATCCAGGCGGCCTCCTCCAGGTTTCCCGTGAGGAGGGCCACTTCCAGTTCAGGGTGCGCCCCGAGCCTCTCCAGGAGCGGGACCACGCCCGGGCAGGTGCGCACGCGGAAACGGCCGATGATCTCCCGCAGGCGCTGGGGGTAGAGGGCCATGGCCTCCGGGAGCCGGGCCTCAATCTCCTCCTGGGACAGGCCCGCTCTCTCCAGAAGCCCGACGAAGTTCTGATAGTCGGTGTTGCCGGCGAAGGAGAAGGACTCAATAGGCCCCGCCGTCCCGTAGACGGCCAGGAGCGCCTGCCGGATGGCCTCGCGGCCCGCCCCGTCGCTGTGCAGGAGGGTCCCGTCAATGTCAAAAAGGACCAGCCGCTTCAACTGGACCGCACGCGGGAGGGACTCCGCCCTCTCGGCGGCCTTCAGAGCCGAGGAATTGTCCACCATCACCTCCGCTACATCCTCCGGTACCGGAGGCCGGAGACGGCCGTGGAGAGGGGCTTCCCCTCCCGGAGGACCCCGCCGCCCACCACCCGGCCGATGAAGAGGGTGTGGTCGCCGACGTCCACCGCTTCGGTGACTTCGCAGTCCAGGTAGGCCAGGGCGTCCGCCAGGACCGGCGCACCGGTGGTCTGCGGTTCCACAATGGGCACTTCGCTCAGCCGGTCGCCGCTCTCGTCCGAGGCGAAGGCGCCGGCCAGCCGCTCCTGCCCCTCCTCCAGGACATTGACGACGAACTTCTTCCCCTGCCGCAGGATGCGGCTGGAGAACCGGTCCCGCCCCAGGGCCACCATAACCAGGGGCGGCTCAAACGAGACCTGCGACACCCAGGAGGCGGTGAGGGCGGTGGCCCCACCCTCCAGCCCCACCGTCACCACGTAGATGCCGTAGATCAGGTGGTCCAGGACTTTCTGCACATCCGTCTTGCCCATGTACGATGTTCCTCCTTGCGCCTGTGCGGTGCACCGCGGTGGGCGAACCGTCATGAGATGAACAGAGGCACGAACTGGAACTCCCTCACGTCCACCAGGCCCCGGTCGGTGAGGCGCAGTTCGGGGATGACGGCCAGGGCCACGAAGGAGAGGGTCATGAAGGGGTTGGGCAGGGGGCTGCCCAGGACCTCCTGCGCCACGGCCAGGAGGCGGTCCATCCCCTTGCGTACCGCCTCCACCGGCTGGTCGGACATGAGCCCGCCGATGGGCAGGGGCACGTCCGCCAGGACCTCCCCTCCGGCCACCGCCGCGAAGCCCCCTCCCATACTGGCCAGGTGCCGGGCCGCGGCGTACATGTCGGCATCGTCCACGCCGACCACGACCAGGTTGTGGGCGTCATGGCCCACGGTGGAGGCCAGCGCGCCCCGTCGCAGCCCGAACCCCCGCACGAACCCCACGGCCATGTTCCCGGTGGCGTGGTGCCGTTCTATGACAGCCAGTTTGAGGAGGTCCCGCGCCGGGTCCGCCACGGCGAAGCCCTCCTCCACCCGCACCTCCTCCACCAGGGCGCGGGTCAGCACCTGGTCCGGCAGGACCTGGATGGCGCGGACCCTGCGCCCCTGGGCCGGCACCCGGAAGTCCACGCGGCTCCAATCTACCCGCATGGTGTTGCCCAGGTCCACCTTCGGAGGCTGGGGCGCGGAGGGGAGGAGGCGGCCATCCCGGGCCACCAGCCGGCCTTCCTTGAAGACCATGCTCACCCGGACCTCGTGGAGGTCGTCCAGGACCACCAGGTCGGCGCGGTAACCGGGGGCCACGGCCCCCAGGTCCCGCAGGCCGAAGTACTCGGCCGTGTTCAGCGTGGCCATCTGGACCGCCACGACCGGGTCCAGCCCAGCCCCGATGGCCAGGCGCAGGGAGTGGTCCATGTGGCCGTGGTCCAGGAGGTCGTCGGGGTGGCGGTCGTCGCTCACCAGGACGAAGCGGCGGGCGTTGGCCGAGGTGACCAGGGGGAGGAGGTCCCGCAGGTTGTGGGCCGTGGTCCCCTCCCGCAGCATGACGACCATCCCCCGGCGGAGTTTCTCCCGGGCTTCCTCCAGGGCCGTGCACTCGTGGTCGGAGCGGATACCCGCGGCGATGTAGGCGTTCAAGTCCCGCCCCGAAAGGCCCGGGGCATGGCCGTCCACCGGGCGGCTTCCCGCCAGGCGGACCTTGCGCAGCACCTCCGGCACGCGGAAGAGGACGCCGGGGTAGTTCATCATCTCGGCGATGCCCAGGACCCGCGGGTGTTCCAGCAGGGGGGCCAGGTCGTCGGCGGTGAGGACTGCGCCCGAGGTCTCCATGTCCGTGGCTGGCACGCAGGAGGGGAGCATGACGTACACTGTGCAGGCCGCGCCCTCGCTCGCCTCCAAAATGTAGCGGATACCCTCCACCCCGGCCACGTTGGCGATCTCGTGGGGGTCCAGCACCACCGCTGTGGTGCCGTGGGGGACGACGGTGCGGGCGAACTCCGCCACCTGGAGGAGGGTGCTCTCCACATGCAGGTGGCCGTCCAGGAAGCCAGGGCAGAGGTAGCGGCCCTCCAGGTCCCACTCCTCCCGGCCCTGGTACCCCTCGCCCAGGCCGACGACGTATCCGCCCCAGACAGCCACGTTGGCGGGGTGGACCTCGCCGGAGAGGACGTTGACCAGGCGGGCGTTGCGCAGGACCAGGTCGGCGGGCTCCTCGCCCCGGGCGACGGCGATGCGGCGTTCTAAGTTCACGGCGTGCTTTCTCCTTCGCCTCTTGTGGGAGACGTTCCGGGGGGATTATAGCCAAAGCGGGGGGAAAATCAAAATCCCTGTCTCAGGTGCCGTGGGGACTTCCGAACTGGCGGCGGACCTCCTCGGCGAAGTACTGGGCGGTCTGGGCGTCTATGTTGCAGAACCGCACCTCTTTGAGGGTGGTCTCAGGGTGCTCCTCCAGGTAGGCTTTGGCCGCCCGCACGATGACTTCGGCGGCCAGGGGCTTGGGGAAGCCGAAGATGCCCGAGGAGATGCCAGGCATGGAGATGCTTTCCAGGCGATATTCGTCGGCCAGGCGCAGCGCACTCTGGACGGCGCTCGCCAGTTTGCGCTCCTCGTCGCCGGTCCCCCACACGGGGCCCACGGCATGGATGACGTACCGGGCCGGCAGGCGGCCCGCCCCAGTGATGGCCGCCGAGCCCGTGGGGACGGGGCCGTGCTCCCGGACCCAGCGGTTGCTCTCCTCCTGGATTTCGTAGCCGCCGGCCCGCACGATGGCGCCGGCCACGCCACCGCCGTGGGCCAGGCCGGAATTGGCCGCATTGACGATGGCGTCCACCCGCTCCTGGGTCAGGTCGCCCTGGACTGCGCGGATCCACTGCCCTGTGGGCGCTTTGACCTCTGCAAGCACAGTGGACATATCCTTCCCTCCTCGCGGAGCCTCTCCTCAATCATACGCGAAGCAGGGCCAGGGCGCAAATGCGCGGGGCGCCCCTGTTCAGGGGCGCAGGGCAGGCCTCCGTTCCTGCCCCTCCCCTTGGCCGCGTGCGCAGAGATCTTCGGGCTACGGAGCCTTTCCGGGAAGCACCACTTCCCCCAACACCCACGCCCGATCCTCCACGGCTCCTTCTCCTTCCACCGGCACGCGTGCGCCATCCTCCGGCCGGTACCAGCCGACAAGGAGGCGGTAGGTCCCCGGCGCAGCGTCCCCCGGCAGGGAGAGCACGTGGTGCTCCGAGACGTATTCGCCCGGGAGCCAGCCGGTGGTGGGCAGGGTCCCACCCCCGGGCACGCCGTCGTCCTGGGCCAGGATGCGGCCGGCCCCGTCCACCAGGTGGACGAAGGCCGCCCACCCCTCCGGGGGTGTCTGCACCGCCTGCCAGTGGAGCGTGAGGCGCAGGACGCCGCCCGGGCGGGCTCCGGAGGCATCCAGGTCGTAGCCCACGAGCCGGAGGCTTCCGCCGAAGAGGGCTGAGGCTGGATGCTGGGGCGCGGGCGGCTCAAAGGTGTGGTGCCGCCCCTGCACCTGCACCGTCCCCAGGTCCAGGAAGTCCTTGCCGCGGCCTGTGCCCGTCCCCACGCGCCACCGCTCCCGCGTTGCCGGGTCCAGGAGGCCGGCGACGAGGCGGTAGGTCCCCGGCGGAAGGTCCGCAGGCACCGTCAGCCGGTGGGGGTCCAGGCAGAGGGTGCCCTCCTCCCAGCGGTCGGTGGGGTAGTGCCCCTGCGCCGGCTGGACCTCCTCGGCGAAGCGCACCTGGCCGGCCCCGTCCAGCCCCTGGAGGAAGACCACTGCCGGCTTCCCCACCGCCCTCAGGCCCTGCCAGAAGAGGGTCACTTCCAGGGGCCAGCCCGTCTCCACCGGGCCCTGGGGCACCGTGTACCCCAAGAAGCGGACCGCGGGCTTGTCCTCGCCTGGAGGCACCAGGTCCAAGGCCCGCCGGACCCCCACGGGCAGGGCCTCTGGCCGCACCGGGGGCGAGGGGACGGCGACCTCCACCAGGCCCAGGCTCCAGGTGGGCCCCCGCACCTGCCCTGTGGCATCCCGGGCGGAGCATTCCGTCCCTGAAGCGCCATCCACCAGGCCCACCCCCAGGTCGTAGGGGCCGGGTGGGAGGCCCGCCGGCAGGAGGAGGCCCAGCCGCACCTCGCGGGCCTGGCCGACCGTCCAGCCGGAGAAGGGGTCCAGGCCGAACCCTGGCTCCCGGTCCCACTGGGCCCAGATGCGGCCGGCCTCATCCCGCAGGCGGAAGAGCATGCGGGTCCCCTCTGTAAGAGGCTGCAGGGGCCGCCAGATGAGGCTCAGGGCGACCGTCCCGCGCCCGGCCTCCTGCGCGCCTTCCCCCAGCGCGCCGCCTTCCAGGGCCGCCATCTCCCCAAACTGGACCGGCGCGGGCACTGGCCGCCAGGCCTCCGGCGGGCGGGTGTAGAGGAGGAGGTTCGTGGTGCCGTACCACTCGCTCAGGGTCCAGAGGCCCAGGCCCTCCAGGTCGCGGGCCATCTCCCCCTCCAGAGGGCTCCCGGAGGCCAGGTACGCCGGCAGCCACACCCGGGGGTGGGTCCGGAGGAGATCGGCCAGGTCGCGCTGCCGTCGGGCTGGGTCCTCTTCCCAGAACTGCACGGCCCGGGGCACGATCTG
>JBMFPD010000226.1:0-5357 GCA_049969295.1 Anaerolineae bacterium
TTGGTGGTCTCGGCAACCGGTAGGGCACGCCTGCGGCGTGCCAAAGAAGTCACGCTGCAAGCGTGACCTACGGTCTGCGACCTTCGCTGGAGGCACTCCACAAAGCCTACCAACACAAGATGGAACCGTGACGCGTTTTGTGGTGGCGGCTTGTGGGGCAGCGACTGAAGCCATCCCCATAACGGGTCTGGGGTCTTCGTAGTAGGGCGACGCATGCGTCGCCCTACTACCAGGGGCAGATGCGGCATCTGCAAAGCCACCAGCACAGGAGGTATGGGCGAGCCGCAAACGCCCCCCAGGGCCTGCCGCCCCTCCTCAGCGTCCCTTGCTCGCCACTCCCAGGGAGCGGAAGCAGAAATGGGGCACCCGGACCGAGCCCTGGACCCACTCCGCCTGGTCGCCGATGTACAGGATGTCGGCCAGGGCCTGGAACACGTTGCCGGCCACCATGGTGTCCTTGACCCGGCCCACCAGTTCGCCGTTCTCCACCAGGTACCCGAGGTGCACGTTGCCCGAGAACTCGCCCGCCAGCGTATTGCCAGCCCAGGCCCCCATGGTCTGGTCCACCACAAGCCCCTGCTTGAGATCCCTGAGCATCTCTGCGAAGGGTGTCTCCCCCGCGGAGAAGACCAGGTTGCTGAGCCCTGGCGCGGGCAGGGAACCCAGGCCCCGCCGCCCGTGGCCGGTAGGGGGCACGCCTGCCAGGGCCGCCGTGTGGAGGTCGTAGTAGAAGGCCCGGACCACCCCCTGCTCCACCAGGATCAGAGGCCGCGCGGGCAGGCCCTCGTCGTCCATAGGGCTGCTCCCCACCCCTTCTTCTGCCAGGGGGTCATCCACGAGGGAGAGGCGCGGGTCAAAGACCTGCTCCCCCAGACGGCCCGCCAGGGGAGAGGCCCCTTCCAGGACCAGTTTCCCGTTGAAGGCCATCTCCAGGGACTCCAGGAGGGTGGAGGCCACCGCCTTGGGGGTGAAGATGACCGGCATCTGGGCGGTGGGCGGGACCACGGTCCGCTCCGCCAGGCGGACCTTCTCCGCCACGGTCCGGACCAGGTTCCCGAAGTCCAGGTCCAGGCGCAGGGAAGCATCCGCCTCCCACACGTTGAGGATGTCCGTGCCGCGGATCCAGTTGGCCCCCAGGGAGGCCCCCACCGAAGTCTTCTGGTAGCCAGCCATAAGCCCCCTGGAGTTGAGCAGGACCACGCCTTCCACCGATTTGCCCAGATGGGCATCGCAGAGGAGTTCCCCGTTCTCCTCCAGCAGGGCGGCGATCATGCCCCGGCCGGCCTCCACCATGGCTGCTGGCTCCCAGGACGCCACCTCTTCGTGGTACAAGGGCAGGGAGGGGAAGGCCGCGGCCCCGGGGAGTTCGTACCCCACCGGCCCTCCCAGGCGGGCCACGGCCAGGGCTTCCTCCACCAGGTCCTGGGGGGCGTCCAGGCGGGTGGCGCTGGCCAGGCCCACCTTGCCTTCCACGATCACCCGCAGGGATACCCCCCGCGTCTCCTTCGTCTCCACCAGTTTCAGGCGGTTGGCCTCAAAGGTCACCGGCGTGTGGATGGACTGGACGCCGAAGACCTCCGCCTGGTCTGTCCGCCGCGAGGCCAGGTCCAGCACCTGCTCCAGGTAGGCCAGGAAGTCCTTCTCCAGAAACGCAAGGCTATCTGTTGCCATGTCCACCCCTCCGCCCGCGCCTATTCGCCGCCGACCACGACGTTGCGGATGCGCAGGTGGGGGCTGCCCGTCCCCACCGGCAGGGGGCTCTGGCCGTTCTTGCCACATCCGCCTCCCTCCGGCCCCCACTGGAAGTCGTTGCCGATGGCCTCGATGTTCATGAGGGTCTCAAAGAGGTTGCCGCTCAGGTTCACGCCGCGCACCTGCTCCGCCAGGCGGCCGTTGCGGATCATGAAGGCCTGGGCCGCGGCGAAGGTGAACATCTCCACGTCGGTCTGCCCTCCCAGCGAGCGGATGACGTAGATCCCCTCCCGGATGTCGGCGAAGAGGTCCTCCCTGGGCACGGTGCCGTTGGCGATGTAGGTATTGGTCATGCGGACCAGGGGGCGGTAGCGGTAACTGAGGGCCCGGGCGTTGCCCGTGACCCGCTCGCCCATCTTGGCTGCCGTCTCCCGGGAATGGAGCCTCCCCACCAGGACCCCGCCCTCCACCAGGGGGGTCACCTGGGCGGGCACGCCCTCGTCGTCGTACTTGTACGACCCCCGGCGGTGGGGGATGGCGGCCCCGTCGTAGATGTGGAGGTCCGGCGGGCCGAAGCGCTTGCCCAGGACCATCAGTTCCTGCAGGCGCGGGTTCTCGTAGACGTGGTCGGCCTCGGAAAGGTGCCCGAAGGCCTCGTGCACGAAGACCCCCGCCAGGATGGGGTCCACCACCACGGTGTAGGTGCCCCCCTTCACCGGGCGGGCGGTGAGGAGGGCCTCCGCCTGACGGCCCACGTCGGCCACCTGCTCGTGGAGGTTCTCCACGATGCCGTAGTCCTCCGCGCTGCCCAGGGAGAGGGTGGCTTGCTGCACGTCGTTCCCCTCCCGGGCCACGGCCACGAAGGAGGCGGTGATGTCCGCCCGCTCCTGCTCCAGGTAGGTCCCTTCGGACGTGGCCAGCCACTTCCGCCGGAAGACATCGTGGTAGCGGATCACGGTGGTCTGGATCTTGGGCGAACTGGCCCAGAGGACCTCGTTGTACTCGTCCAGGAGGGCCTTCTTCTGCTCCAGCGGCACGGCCCGGGGGTCCTTGACCAGTTCGGCCCGCACCACGTCCACGACGGGCTCCACCTCCTGGAGGCGGCTCCCGCCATCCGAAGCCAGGCGGGCTTCCTCAATGGCCAGGGCCACGTAGGTGCGCAGGTCGTCCAGGGAGTTGAAGGAGACAAACCCCCACCCCCCGTGGACCAGGGCGCGCACGCACCCGCCCCGGCTGAGGCTACGGCCCACTTCCTCCAGTTCCCGGCCGCGGTAGCGCAGGGTGGTGCTTTCCACCTCTTCCACGCGGAGTTCCAGGTAGTCGGCCTGGTGCCCCTTCAGCGCGTCTTCCAGACGGTTCCGCATCTCCTCACTTCTCCGCCAAGATGTCTGGACATGCCGCCTCCTGACCCCGCCCTACCCCCGCCCGTCTCCGGCGGGCACTCCTTGCCTCCCCCGCGCGGGGAGGGAAGGAGGCCGGGAGGGTGGGAGGGGTTGAACGGGCGTTGTGCGGCCCCGACCTCAGAAGACCTTCCCCCAGTCAGGCAGGGGGAGGGGCGAGACCAGGTCCTGGTAGGTCACGAGGACCATCACCCCGATCAGGAGGGCCATGCCCACCATGTGCACCAGGGCTTCCTTCTCGGGGTCCACCCGCCGGCCGCGGATGGCCTCCACGATGAGGAAGGCGATGCGCCCTCCATCAAGGGCCGGCAGGGGGAGAAGGTTGGTCACGCCCAGGGCCGCATTGACAAACCCCATGATGAGGAACAGGGGGTACCACCAGCCCGTGGCCAGGCCGTGGGCCATGGCCCCTCCGGTCAGGCGAGCGATCCCCACAGGGCCGACCGGCCGTGCCTCCTCCAGGGAGAGAGTGCCCCTCAGGAGGAGGACGGGCAACTGGAGGGTCAGGACGACGACGCCTGCAGTCATTTTCGCCCCGTAGTCCAGGGCCTCGGTCCAGGAGTACTTGGGCCGCAGCACAACGCCGATAGCCCCCTCTCCCTCCGGAGGGTTGGGCCGGGGCGTGATGCGCACCGCTTCCTCCTGGGCCGCGCCCTTCCGCACCTGGAAGACGATCTCACGGCCCAGGTGGCTGTAGATGTAGTTGTGCAGTTCCGTGGAGGTCCTCATGGGCACACCGTCGGCCGCCAGGACCACATCGCCGGCCTGGAGGCCCGCGGCCGCGGCGGGCGAGCCCTCCACCACGCTCTCCAGGACCACGCCCTGGCCCACCGGCGAGGCGAACAGCGCCGCCAGCGTGAAGCAGACGAACGCCAGGACCAGGTTCATCGCTGGCCCGGCCACCAGGGTCGCCAGTCGGAAGCGCTTGGGAGCGCTGGCGAAGCCGCCAGCCACGGAGGGGTCATCCTCCCCAGCCAGGCGCACGAACCCGCCGAAGGGGATGGCGTTGAGGGTGTAGACCGTCCCGCCCCGCCGGGCAAAGGTCAAAAGGCGCGGCGGATACCCGAAACCGAACTCCTCCACGGCGATCCCGGACCGCTTGGCCACCAGGAAGTGCCCCAGTTCGTGGGCGAAGACCAGGAGGCTGAGGGTGAGCACAAACGCGAAAAGGGTCAGAGCCATCTCCACACCGTCGCTTTCTCGGGGAACGTGTTGCTCCCCCTGGGGCATTATACCCCCGACGCGCGTGGGGCGCAAGACGCCGCTCAGTGCGCGATGGACCAGGTGAGGGCGACGGCGTAGACGAAGGCCACGCCACCCAGGGCCGCCAGGGCGAGGGTCAGGCGCCGTTCCGCTTCAGGGCCTAGCCCCAGGTCCAGGAGGATGGACCGCACGCCAGCCAGGGCATGGGCCAGGACGGTGGCCAGGAACGCCGTCTCCAGAACGAAGATCTCGGGGCGTCCCAACCAGGCCACCACGTCCCCGTAGCGGAGGAGCCCCCTGGCCGTGAAGTGTTGGGCGAGCATGTGCAGGCCGGCCAGGACCAGGAGGAGGGCCCCAGAGGCCGCCTGGATGAGCCAGGTCCAGAACGCTCTGTCTGAGCGGGAAGCGCTTGCGGCATCCCGCTGTCCGAGGGTTCGTTCGGCCATGGCCTCACCTTCCCTGTAGGAGATGGACGGCCAACCCATAGGCTGCGGCACACCAGACGGCTGCGCCGAGGACCATGAGGGCCCAGAAGAGTTCCCTCTGCCAGCGCAGGCCCCATCCCAGGCCCAGCAGGATCAGGCGGACCCCGTTGAGGCCGTGGTACAGGAGGACCGCGGCCAGGCCCAGGTCAAAGAGGATGACGAGGGGATGGCTGGCGAAGGCCACGAAGGCATCGTAGGCGCTGGGGCCCCTCGCCAGGAGGCTGAGGACCGTGAGGTGGACCCCCAGGTACAGGACGAGGAGGAGCCCCGTGGCGCGGTTCAGGGCGAACGCCCAGGTTCCCACGTGGCGGCCACGGACGTCAAACCAGCCCGCGAGGGAACGGCCAGGCCTCGCCCCCCTTGGAATTGCTGCCAGGTCCCTGTGCATGTGCTCTCCCTGGATTCAGAGTGCGATCTGCTCAGTTGCAGCGGAGAGAGTATACCCGGGACCGGCGGGCAGTGTCAACTGCCAGTGGCCAGGCTTGCGGTTGCATCTTGTGTTGGTGAGTCGGGGACGCGGGAAGACCGACCTCTCCCATCCCCCGGGGCCGCCGGAGGCGGCGGGTGCAGGGTGAGG
>JBMFPD010000227.1:0-5320 GCA_049969295.1 Anaerolineae bacterium
GGGCCAGGGCCTCCAGCACGGCGGTGGGACGGACCCCCCTGGGCAGCGGCTCCTGGACCATGATGCCGTGCACGGCGGGGTCTCGGCTGAGGTCCGCCACCAGTGCCACGATCTGGGCTTCGTCGGCCTCCCCCGGCAGGATGTGGGCGCTGAAGCCAACGCCCACCTGCTCACAGGTCTTGGCGATGGCCCGGGCGTAACTCACAGAGGCGGGGTCCTCGCCGGCCCGCACCACAGCCAGGGTGGGGGTGACGCCCCACCTGTCCTTGAAGGCCGCCACCTCTGCCACGAGTTCCTCCCGCAGGGTTGTGGCCAACGCCCGTCCGTCCAAAATGGTTGCAGACATGAGCACCTCCTTGTACCCCCGCAGGCCCCGCGGTCCTGCCTCAGCGGGGCAGTTTCTCCACAGCCAACTGGTACACACGCTCCTTCAGTTCCGGTTTGCCCGCGAGGAGAGAATCCAGTTTGGCGCGTTGCTCCCGCACGAACGCCTCATCCTGGATGAGGTTCAGGTTGATGAGGACGTTGAGAGCCGCGCTGCGCAGGCCGGTCTCCGCGGCCAGGGCGGCCACGCCAGCGTCGCTCACGGCGTTGACGTTGCCCTTCTCCGCCGTGGGCAGGCACAGGTCCAGCACCTCCACACAGGCCTCCGCAACCTGCATGGGGACCAGGGTGGCCTCCCTGAGGGCCTTCTGGATGGCCTCCTGGCGCACCCGCTGCTCCTCTTCCGTCTCGCGGGGCATCTTGTAGGCCGCGGAGACGGCGCTGTAGGCGCGCACGTCCTCATCCAGGAGGGCGGTGAGGCGGTGGCGCAGGGCCTCGGAGCGCTCCAGGAGCGCGGCGATCTCCTCCTGGACGGCCTCGTACTTCTTCTTCCCCACCGTCAGGTTGCAGACCATGCTGATGAGCGCGGCGCCCAGGGCGCCGGAGAGCGCGGCCACGCTGCCGCCACCGGGGGCCGGGGCGGAACTGGCCAGTTCGTCCAGAAAGGTGCGTAGGGTCTTGTCCGCCAGCATGACGTTTTCCTCCCGATCTCTGCGCTTTCTCCGCCGGCTCAGTCCAGGAAGCCCTTGCGCCGCATAAGGCCCAGGGCGTCGCTGAAGTGCTTCTCCAGGCCCAGGCGTTCCTTCTTGACCCCGAAAGCCACGCCCATGAGTTGCGTCACGTAGAAGATGGGGATGTGGTAGTCGCCACCGTACTTGTCCGAAATAAGCCGCTGACGCATGTCCAGGTTGGCGTGGCAGAGGGGGCAGGCGGCGACGATGCAGTCGGCCCCCACCAGTTTGGCGTCCTCCAGGATCTTGCGGGAGAGGTCCAGGGCGATCTCCAGTTGGCTCAGGGAGAGGGACCCGCCGCAGCAGTCCGTCTTGTAGTTCCAGTCCAGGGGCGTGGCGCCAAGGGTCGCCATGAGGCGGTCCATGCTGGTGGGGTACTCGTACTCCTCCTCGCCGGTGGCCTCTGGCGGCCGCGTGAGGAGGCAGCCGTAGTAGCAGGCCACCTTGAGGCCCTCCAGAGGCTTGGTCACCCGCGCGGCGATCCGGTCCAGGCCCACGTAGTCCACGAAGGTGGTCAGCACGTTATCCACCCTCGTCCCCCCCGTGTGGCGGTACCCGGTAGCCTCTTCAACCCGCTTCTGGAGTTCCTCGTCCTCCTCCAGTTCGTGCATGGCGATGCGGAAGCGGGAGAAGCAGGCGGCGCAGGGCATGGTGACGTAGGAATAGCCCATCTCCTCCATGAGGGCCAGGTTCTTGGCCGGCAGGGCGATGGCCCGGAAGTGGTCGGTGGAGTGGGCGGGGGAGGTGCCGCAGCAGACCCACCCCTCCGGCTCCACCAGGGTCAGGCCCAGGGCCTCCGCCACGGCGCGCATGGACATATCGTACTCAATCCCCGTGGCGTGCAGGCTGCAGCCGGGGTAGTAGGCGATGGTGTCCTTGCCCGGCGGGGGGATCTTGGACGGGGCCTTGGCCCGGGCCACGCTGGGCAGGAGTTTCAGTTTGCCGGTCCGCAGCATCTTCAGGGCCATGGGCATGTCGTATTTGAAAAGTTGCTGCAGGTTCAGTTCGCCAGCGAGGAACATGCGGGCGTAGAGTTCGGCCATGAGGCCCAGTTCGTACATGCGGCCGAACCAGTCAATGCCCCGGTTGGCTGCTTTGTAGAACCAGGGGACTGGCCTGACCTTGGGCTTGATCCCCTCCCGCTGGGCCATGATCTCCAGGGCGTCCATGATCAGGGCGATGTCAATGCCCTGGGGGCAGCGGGTGGAGCAGGTCTCGCAGGCGGCGCACAGCCAGATGGTGCGGGAGTTGAGCACCAGGTCCCGCAGGCCCAACTGCACCGCCCGCATCACCTGGTTGGGGGTCAGGTCAAAGTAGGGGGCCACGGGGCAGCCGGCCGTGCACTTCTTGCACTGGTAGCAGAGGTAGACGTTCTCCCCGCATTCCTCCAGGATCTCTTGGGCCAGGTCGGTTCGCACTGTGACGGTCACGGCGCTCCTCCCTAGATCTCGGGGCGGGGGAGCAGGCCGGCCAGCGAGACGATCTCGTGGACGGCCTCTTCCCACTCAATGGCCATGATGTGCACCCCTCGGACGCCGGGGATCTCCCGCACCTGCTGGATGATCTCGGCGCAGATCTTGATCCCCTCCTCGGCTTGCTTCTCCTTGGGGGTCTTGCGCATCCGCTCCACCAGTTCGTCCGGCACTTCCATGCCCGGGACCTTGGTGGCCATGTAACGGGCTGCGCCCAGGCTCTTGATGGGCCCCACACCGGCCAGCATGTAGAAGTCATCCAGAATGCCCAGGTCGCCGACCCGCTTCATGTACTCGGCGAACTTGGGGACGTTGTAGATGAGTTGGGTCTGGATGAAGTCGGCACCGGCCCTGACCTTCTTGGCCAGGCGGTAAGGCCGGAAGTCAAAGGGGTCGGCGAAGGGGTTGGCCGCCGCGCCGATGAAGAAGCGGGGCTCCTGGCCCTTGATGGGGTCGCCGCACTGGAAGACCCTGTCGTCCCGCATCCGCTTGACCATCTGGATCAGTTGGATGGAGTCCAGGTCGTGCACGTTCTTGGCCATGGGATGGTTGCCGAAGGTCTGGTGGTCGCCGGTGAGGCAGAGGAGGTTGCGCATCCCCAGGGCCCAGGCCCCCAGGAGGTCGCTCTGCATGGCGATGCGGTTGCGGTCGCGGCAGGTCATCTGGATGGTGGGCTCAATGCCCAGCCCCAGGAGGATGGTGCCCACGGCGATGGAGGACATGCGCACGACGGCGGTCTGGTTGTCGGTGATGTTGACCGCGTCCACGTTCCCCTTCAGGTAGGCGGCCTTGCGTTCAATGACGGCGCGGTCCGCGCTCTGAGGTGGGCCGAGTTCGCCCGTGGCGACGAAGTACCCCGCGCGCAGAAGTCGTTCCAGCCTGCTTCCCGCTTTGTAGCCGTTGGTGTCCGTCATAGCCTCAGATCCTCCCGGACGATGCGTCGCTGGCCGCCATCGCGGCTGGTGCGCCAGTCCTTGGCCGGCTGGATCTCCAGGAGGAGGTCCAGCCGGCCCAGCGCCTTCAGGCGGTCGTAGATGAGTTGCCAGGCGCAGGGGGTCTCGGGGTTGACCTCGCAGACGCCCCGCTGGGAGCCGCCGCAGGGGCCGTTGAGGAGGCTCTTGGCGCAGCGGGCCACCGGGCAGATGCCCCCAGTGAGAGAGAGGACGCAGTTCCCGCAGGCCTGGCAGCGCTCCTCCCACACCCCCTGCTCCGTGGGTTGCCCCAGGAAGGTGGTGTTGAGCCCCGGCAGGGTCAGCTTCTCGGGGAACTGTTCGTTCATGGTCTGGCAGCCGATGCCGCAGGCCAGGGAGAGGACCACGTCCGCCTCCCGGATCAGGTCGGCTGCCTCCTCGTTGTACTCGTACTCGCACTGGCGCTGGACCGTGGCCTCCAGGATTTCCTTCTCGTCCCCGTCCAGGCGCGTGGCCATGCGCAGTTGCGAGGCGAGGATGGAGACCTCTTTGGTGCCGCCGGCGAAGCAGACGGTGACGCAGGTGCCGCACCCCAGGATGAGGACCTTCTTGTAGGGGGCGAGCATCCTCTTGATCTCCTCCAGCGGCTTCTGCTCCGCAACGATCATGGCGTATCCTCCGTCTGTGCAGGTACTGGCTTCCGCAGGGGGTTGGGGCCCAGCCTGCGGGCACGTTCCGTCATTTCTGTGGCGATCTCGGCGAACCGCGCCCCCTCGGAGGAGGAGAGGAAGACCATCTCCAGCCTCTCCCCGCTGAGGCCCAGTTCGTCCAGGATTCTCTTTACATAATCTACGCGCCGTTCGGCCCTGAGATTACCCTCCAGGTAATGACAGGTGCCCTTCAGTCAACCGGCCACGAAGGCCGCGTCCGCCCCCCGTTCAAAGACCCGCAGGAGGTGCAGGACGTCCACGCGCCCGGTACAGGGGACGTAGACGATCTTGACGTTGGGCGGGTAGGAAAGACGCATGGAGCCCGCCAGGTCGGCTGCGGCGTAGGCACAGTAGTGGCAGGCGAAGGCGATGACTTCCGGCTCGTACGTGGCCATAGTTCCCTCCACCTCCCTTGGCGTTGCCTGCACGCGCGGTCAGACAGGGGCGGGGAGCAATGCGTCTATCTTGGCCCATATCTGCTCGTCCCGGAAGTGCTCCAACTGGATCGCCTTGGCTGGGCATTCCGCCGCACAGATCCCGCAGCCGCGGCAGGCGGCGGCCTGCACCTCGGCCGCCCCCAGGATGCCCCCGGCCCCCACCGCCTCGGGGTTGATGCGCACAGCCCCGAAGGGGCAGGCTCGCACACAGGTGAGGCAGCCGGTGCACCGGGTCTGGTCCACCACGGCCACTACGCCGCCCACCTCCAGGCGCTCCCTGGAGAGGATGCGGGCAGCCCGCGCCGCGGCAGCCAGGGCCTGGGTCTGGGCTTCCTCCAACAGTTTGGGATAGTGGCACATCCCCGCCAGGTACAGCCCCTCCGACGGGAAGTCCACCGGTTGCAGTTTGACGTGCGCCTCCAGGAAGAACCCTTCCAGGGTGCACGAGAACTTGAAGAGTTCCGCCAGGTCCCGGTGCCCCTCGGCCGGCACGACCGCCTCGCTCAGCACCAGGACGTCTGGCTCCAGGGTCAGGTCCAGGTTCAGGACAGTGTCGGTGACCTGGACAACGGGGCGTTCGCCCTCCAGGGAGACCCGGGGGCGTTCGCCCTCGGGATAGCGGATGAAGAGCACGCCCATCCGCCGCGCCCGGGTGTAGAGCGCCTCCAGGCGGCCGTAGGTGCGGATGTCCCGGTGGTAAAGGATGGCCACTTGGACCTCCGGGTTGGCCTCTCT